>NZ_JBIAVO010000007.1:32756-229648 GCF_042894345.1 Kitasatospora sp. NPDC001540 | reverse complement strand
CCGACGGTGACCCGTCCGCGCTGGGCCTGGAGGCCGTCGGCCACCCGCTGCTCGGGGCGGCCACCGTGCTGGCCGACTCGGAGGGCGTGGTGCTGTCCGGGTTGCTGTCCACGGCGGCGCAGCCCTGGCTGGGGGACCACGTGGTGTTGGACACCGTGCTGTTCCCGGGGACGGGGTTCGTCGAGCTGGCGTTGCGGGCCGGGGCGGAGACCGGGTGCCCGGTGGTGCGGGACCTGACGTTGGAGGCGCCGTTGGCGGTGCCCGAGCAGGGGGCCGCCGTCCAGGTGAGCGTGCGGGAGCCGGACGGGGACGGGTGCCGTCCGTTCGCCGTGCACGCCCGGGCCCGGGGTGGTGCCGGTGCGTGGGTGCGGCACGCGGCGGGGGTGTTGGCGCCGGAGGGCGCGGACGGGCCGGGGCCCGACCTGGTGCGGTGGCCGCCCGCGGGGGCGGTGCCGATCGCGTGGGAGGGCGGGTACGAGCGGCTGGCCGAGGAGGGGTACCGGTACGGTCCGGTGTTCCGGGGGCTGCGGGCCGCGTGGCGGGACGGTGCGGACCTGTACGCGGAGGTGTCGCTGCCGGAGACCGAGGCGGCCCGGGCCGACGCGGCCCGCTACGGCCTGCATCCGGCGCTGCTGGACGCGGCCCTGCACGTGCAGTTGCTCGCGGACCTGCCCGCGGACGGTGGGCGCGAGGGCGCTGCGGCGCCGATGGTGCCGTTCGCGTGGAACGGGGTGACGCTCGCCGCGGCCGGTGCGGCCGCGCTGCGGGTGCGGATCAGCCCGGACGGTCCGGACACGGTGGTGGTGACGGTCGCGGACGCGTCCGGCCTGCCGGTGGCGGCGGTGCGGGGCCTGGTGGCCCGACCGCTGTCGATCGCTCGAGTTCCGTACGGTCAAGGGGATTTGCTGCACCGGCTGCACTGGGAGGCGGCCCCGGCCGGGGGCGCGTCCGGGGCGGCGGCCCGGGTGCTGCGGGTGCCCGCGTGGGCCGGGGAGGGCGAGCTGCCGGGGGTGGTGCGCACTGTCCTGGACGGGGTGCTGGCGGAGGTCCGCTCGCACCTGGCCGACCCGGAGGGCGGTGTGCTGGCGGTGGTGACCGAGGGCGCGCTGCCGGTGGGTGCGGGGGAGTCCGGCGACCCGGGCACGGCGCCGGTGTGGGGCCTGCTGCGGGCCGCGGCCGCCGAGAACCCGGGGCGCTTCGTCCTGGTCGACGCCGAACCCGGCACCGGGGAAGGGGAGTTGGCGCAGGCGCTGGGCAGCGGGGAGCCCGAGTCGGCGGTCCGCTCCGGTGTGCTGCTCGTGCCGCGGCTGCGGCGGGCGCCCGCCCCGGCGGCGGACCCGCTGGGCGGCTGGGACCGGGACGGGACCGTCCTCGTCACCGGCGGCACCGGCGGCCTGGGCGCGCTGCTGGCCCGCCACCTGGTGGTCGAGCACGGGGTGCGCCGCCTGCTGCTGACCAGCCGCCGCGGCCCGGCCGCCGAGGGCGCCCGCGAGCTGTGCGCGCAACTGGCCGCGCTCGGCGCGCACGCGCAGGCCGTGGCCTGCGACGTCGCCGACCGGGACGCGGTCGCCGCGCTGCTCGCCGACGTCCCGGCCGCGCACCCGCTGACCGCGGTGGTGCACGCCGCGGGCGTGGTCGACAACGGCCTGGTGGGGACGCTGACCCCGGAGCGCCTGGACGCGGTGCTGCGCCCCAAGGCCGACGGCGCCTGGCACCTGCACGAGTTGACGAAGGGGCTGGACCTCGCGGCGTTCGTGCTGTTCTCCTCGGCGGCGGGCCTGGTGCTGGGCGCGGGGCAGGCCAACTACGCGGCCGCCAACGCCTTCCTGGACGCGCTGGCCGCGCACCGCCGCGCCGCCGGACTGCCCGGCCTCTCGCTGGCCTGGGGCGCCTGGGCGGCGGACGGCGGCGGCCTGGCCGCCGAACTGGACGAGGCCGGCCTGCGCCGCCTGCACCGCCTCGGCCTGCCGCCGATCACCGCGGCCGAGGGCCTGGCGCTGTTCGACGCCGCGCTGGGCGTCGCGTCCGGCTCGGCATCCGGCCCCGCGTCCGGCCCGGCGTCCGGTTCGGCATCCGGCCCCGCGTCCGGCGCGGACGGGGCGCTGCTCGTCCCGCTGCGGGTGGACGCGGCGGCGCTGCGGGCCCGTACCGACGTGCTGCCCGCGGTGCTGCGCCTCCCGGCCGCGGCGGGGAAGCGCAGTGGCGGCGGGAGCGGCGGACCGGCGGCGGGGACGCTGCCGCGCGTGCTGGCGGGACTGCCCGCCGGGGAGCGCGAGGAGTACCTGCTGGGCGTGGTCACCGGGCGGGTCGTCGCGGTCCTCGGCCACGGCTCGGAGGCCGCGGTGCGGCCCGACCGGGCGCTGTCCGAACTCGGCTTCGACTCGCTCACCGCGGTCGAACTGCGCAACCAGCTGGGCACGTTGGCCGGACGCACCCTTCCGGCGACGCTGGTCTTCGACCACCCGACGCCCGCCGCGCTGGCCCGCCACCTGCGGGAGCTGACCGACCCGGCCGCCGCCGACCCGGCCGCCCACGTGCACGCCGAACTCGACCGGCTGGAGGCGCTGCTGACCGCGGCCGACCCGGCCGCCCCGGGCCGTCCGGCGGTCGCCGCCCGGCTCGAGGCGCTGCTGCGCCGCTGGCAGGCGCCGGGCGCGACCACCGGACTCCCCGCCGACGGGGAGCCGGAGCAGGACTTGGAACAGGCCAGTGACGACGAGCTCTTCCTCGTGCTCGACCAGGAGTGGGGCGCGCAGTGAACGGGCCGGGTGCGAAGGGGCGGGGGATGGAAGACCGGACCACGGACAGGCAGGACGCGGGCACCGCGGACAAGCTGCGCGACTACCTCAGGCGCGCGACCGCCGACCTGCAGCAGACCAAGCGGCGGCTGCGCGAGGTCGAGGAGGCCGCGGTGGAACCGATCGCGGTCGTCGGCATGGCCTGCCGCTACCCGGGCGGCGTCGCCGGGCCGCAGGACCTGTGGGAGCTGGTCTCCCGGGGACGGGACGCGATCGGCGACTTCCCGACCGACCGCGGCTGGGACGTCGAGGCGATCTACGACCCGGAGCCCGGGAAGCCGGGCCGGACGTACGTGCGCCAGGGCGGGTTCCTGCCCGGCGCCGGGGGCTTCGACGCCGAGTTCTTCGGGATCAGCCCCAACGAGGCCCGGCGCGCCGACCCGCAGCAGCGGATCCTGCTGGAGGTCTGCTGGGAGGCGTTCGAGCGGGCCGGGCTGGACCCGCTGGCGCTGCACGGCAGCGACACCGGCGTCTACACCGGCCTGATGTACCACGACTACGTCCAGGGCAGCCCGGGCGGCAGCCTGGTCTCCGGCCAGGTCGCGTACAGCCTCGGCCTGCACGGCCCGGCGATCTCGCTGGACACCGCCTGCTCCTCCTCGCTGGTCGCCGTCCACCTGGCCTGCCAGGCGCTGCGCCGCGGCGAGGTGGAACTCGCGCTGGCGGGCGGGGTCACGGTGATGGGCACCCCGGAGATGTTCGTCGACTTCAGCCGCCAGCGCGGCCTGGCGCCGGACGGGCGCAGCAAGGCGTTCTCCGCGGGCGCCGACGGCACCTCCTGGTCGGAGGGCGCGGGCGTCCTGCTGCTGGAGCGGCTCTCCGACGCCCGCCGCCACGGCCACCGGGTGCACGCGGTGGTGCGCGGCTCGGCGACGAACCAGGACGGCGCCTCCAACGGCATCACCGCGCCCAACGGCCCCGCCCAGGTGCGGGTGCTGCGCGCGGCGCTCGCCGCGGCCGGGCTGACCCCCGCCGAGGTGGACGCGGTCGACGCGCACGGCACCGGCACCACGCTGGGCGACCCGATCGAGGCGCAGGCGCTGATCGAGGTGTACGGGCGGCGCGGCGGGGCCGAGCCGCTGCGGCTGGGCTCGGTCAAGTCCAACCTGGGGCACCCGCAGGCCGCGGCCGGGGTCGCCGGGATCATCAAGATGGTGCTGGCGATGGAGCACGGCGTGCTGCCGCGCACCCTGCACCTGACCGAGCCGACCCCGCACGTGGACTGGTCGGCGGGCACCGTGCGGCTGCTCGCCGAGAACGAGGACTGGCCCGCCGTCGACCGGCCGCGCCGCTGCGCGGTCTCCTCCTTCGGGATCAGCGGCACCAACGCGCACGTCATCCTGGAGCAGGCCCCGGACGAGGAGCCCGCCGAGCCCGCCGCCGACCCCGCGGTCGTCCCGTTCGCGCTCGCCGCCAAGACGCCCGCCGCGCTGGCCGCCGCCGCCGAGCGGCTGGCCGCGCACCTGCGCCGCCGCCCCGAGCTGGCGCTCACCGACCTCGGCCGCTCGCTGGCCACCGGCCGCTCCGCGTTCGAGCACCGGGCGGTGCTGGTCGGCCGGGAGCGGGACGGGCTGCTGGCCGGGCTCGACGCGCTGGCCGCCGGACGGCCGCGGGCCGGGACGGTCACCGGCAGCGCCGGGGCGCCCGGCCGTACCGCGTTCGTGTTCACCGGCGGCGACCCGCTGCCCGCCGGCGCCGCCGCCGGGCTGCTGGCCGGCGCCGAGCCGTTCGCCCGGCAGGTCGCCGCCTGCGAGCGGGAACTCGCGCCGCTGCTGGGCGGGTCGGTGGCCGAGGTGCTGCGCGGCGCCCCGGGCGCCCCCGCGGCCGACCGCCCGGAGGTCGCCGCCGCGGTCCGCTGGACGGTGCAGGTCGCGCTGGCCGCGCTGTGGCGGGCGCACGGCGTCGAACCGGACGCCGTGCTGGGCCACGGCCCCGGCGAGGTCGCCGCGGCCACCGTCGCCGGAGCGCTGCCGCTGGCCGTGGCCGCCCGGACCGCGGTCGCCCTGGGCCGCGCCGACGCGGCCGCCCTGCCCGACACCGTCACCCCGGCGCAGCCGTCGGAGTCGGCGGAGCGCCGCCCCGCCCTGTACTCGGCCGCCACCGGCGGCCGCGCCGAGCCGGAGGCCGTCGGCACCGGGCGGTGGCTCGCCGCGCTGGAGCGCGCCGCGGACCTCGCGCCGCTGCTCAAGGAGCTCGCCGGGAACGGCCACCGCGCCTTCGTCGGCATCGGACCGGACCCGCGGCTCGCCGCCCTGCTGGGGGAGGTCGCCGGTGACGGGGCGGTGGCCGTCGACACCCCGGTCACGACGGGCCCGGACGCGCTGGAGCGGTTCGCGCACGCCGCCGCCGCCCTGCACGTGCACGGCACCGCCGTGCGCTGGGAGGCGTTCTTCCCGGCCGGGCGGACCGTCGACCTGCCCACCTACCCGTTCCGGCACACCCACTACTGGGCGCAGTACGCGCCGTTCGCCGCCCCCGCCCGGGAGGCCGCCCCGGCCCCGGCGGGCGCGGCGGACCAGCTGCGCTACCGGGTGCGGTGGTCCCCGGTCGACCCGCTCGCCGCCGCCGCGCCGTCCGAAGCCGCGCCGTCCGCCGCCGCGCCGTCCGGGGCCCTGCTGTCCGGGCTCTGGCTGGTCGCGGCCGACGACCGCGCCCCCGGGGTCGACGCGCTGTCGGCGGCGCTGGCCGGGCACGGTGCCGAGGTGCTCCGCCTCCCGGTGGACGCGGCCGCCGCCGACCGGGCCGAACTGGCCGCCCGGATCACCGCCCTGCTCGGCGCGGAGCAGCCCGCGGGCGTGCTCTCGCTGCTGGCCCTGGACGCCCCCGGGGCCCCGGAGGTGCCCGCGCCGGGCGTCACCGCGACCGTCCCGCTGCTGCAGGCCGTCCTGGACGCCGGGATCACCGCGCCGTTCTGGTGCGCCACCCGCGCCGCGGTGGCCGTCGAGCCGGACGAGGACGTCGACCCGTCGGCGGCCGCGCTGTGGGGCGCGGGCACCGTGCTCTCGCTCGACCTGCCCGCCGTCTGGGGCGGCCTGGTCGACCTGCCCGCCGACCTCGGTCCGGCGGCGACCGCGCTGCTGGCCGCGGTGCTGTCCGGCCGCTCCGGCGAGGACCAGGTCGCCGTCCGCGGCGAGCGGGCGCACGCCCGCCGCCTGGTCCCCGCCCCGGTCGACGCCCCGGTCCCGGCCGAGCTGCCCTGGCGGCCGGGCGGCACGGTGCTGGTCACCGGCGGCACCGGCGCGATCGGCGCGGCCGTCGCCCGGCGGCTGGCCCGCTCCGGCGCCCGGCACCTGGTGCTGGCCGGCCGCCGCGGCCCGGACGCCCCCGGCGCGGCCGCGTTGGAAGCCGAGCTGACCGCCCTGGGCGCCACCGTCACGCTCGCCGCCTGCGACGTCACCGACGGCCCGGCCGTCGCCGAACTCGTCGCCGGACTCCCGGAGTTGACTGCGGTGGTGCACGCCGCCGGGCAGCTGCCCGCGCAGACCGCGTTCGACGGGCTGACGGCGCGGGAGTTCGCCCGCGCCACCCGCGCCAAGATCGCCGGGGCGCACCACCTGGACCGGGTCCTCGGCGACCGCCCGCTGGACGCCTTCGTGCTGTTCGCCTCCGGCGCGGCCGTCTGGGGCACCGCGGGCCGCGTCCCGTACGCGGCGGGCAACGCCTACCTCGACGGCCTGGCCCAGCGCCGCCGGGCCCGCGGCGCCACCGCCACCTCGGTGGCCTGGGGCACCTGGGCGGGCGGCGGCATGGTCGACGCCGAGGCCGACGAGCACCTGCGGCACATCGGCCTGGCCTCGCTGGAGCCCGGCGCGGCGCTCGACGAACTGTGGCGCGCCCTGGCACTGGACGAGGGCCACCTGGTGGTCGCCGACATCGACTGGGCCAGGTTCGCCCCGGTCTACGCCGCCGCCCGGCCCCGCCCGCTGCTGCGCGACCTGCCCGCCGCCGTCCGCGCCCTGGACGGCGACGACCCGGCGGGGGAGACGGCCGCCGACGGCCCGTCGCTGGCCGAGCGGCTGGCGGGCCGCTCCGCCCCGGAGCGTTCCCGGCTCGTGCTGGGCCTGGTCCGCGAGCAGGCCGCCGCCGTCCTCGGCCACGACGGGGCGGGCGCGGTCGAACCCGGACGCACCTTCAAGGACCTCGGCTTCGACTCCGTCTCGGCGGTCGACTTCCGCAACCGGCTCAGCGCCGCGTCCGGCGTCAAACTGCCCGCCACCGTCGTGTTCGACCACGCCAACCCGCGGGCCCTGGCCGCCTTCCTGGAGGCCGAACTGGCCGACCTGGCGCCCGGCGGGGCCGCCGCGGTGGCCGCCGAACTCGACCGGCTGGAGGCGCTGGTCGACGGCCTCGCCCCGGAGGAGGCCGACCGGGTCGGGATCGGCCCCCGGCTGCAGGCCCTGGCGGCCCGGCTGACCGGCGCCCGCGGTGCCGCACCCGGGCCGGACCTGGCCCACGTACTCGAATCCGCGAGCGCGGAAGACCTGTTCAACCTGCTGGACCAAGAGCTCGGATCGAGCGGAAACGGCGAGGGTTTCTGATGGCTGAGGAAGCAAAGCTGCTCGACTACCTCAAGCGGGCGACCGCCGAGTTGCACGAGACCCGCAACCGGCTGCGCGAGGTGGAGGCGGCCGACCGGGAGCCGATCGCGATCGTCGCGATGAGCTGCCGCTACCCCGGGGACGTGCGCTCCCCGGAGGACCTGTGGCGGCTGGTGGACGAGGGGACCGACGCGATCGGCCCGTTCCCCGCCGACCGGGGCTGGAACACCGCCGCCCTCTACGACGCCGACCCGGACCGGCCCGGCACCAGCTACGTGAACCAGGGCGGCTTCTTCCACGCCGCGCCCGAGTTCGACGCGGGCCTGTTCGGCATCTCCCCGCGCGAGGCCCTCACCATGGACCCGCAGCAGCGCCTGGCCCTCGAACTGGCCTGGGAGGCCTTCGAGCGGGCCGGGCTGGCCCCGGACGGGCTGCGCGGCGAGCGCGTCGGGGTGTTCCTCGGCAGCGGCGGCCAGGACTACTACGAGGACCTGGCGCCCGGCGCCGTCGCCGCCGTCATCGACGACTACCTGAGCACCGGCAACGCCGGATCGGTGATCTCGGGCCGGGTCGCGTACTCCTTCGGCCTGGAGGGCCCCGCCCTCACCGTCGACACCGCCTGCTCCTCCTCGCTGGTCGCCCTGCACCTGGCCGTGCAGGCGCTGCGCCGCCGCGAGTGCACGATGGCGCTGGCGGGCGGCGTGATGGTGATGTCCGCCCCGGGCCCGTTCGTCGCGTTCAGCAAGCAGCGCGGCCTGGCCCCCGACGGCCGCTGCAAGGCCTTCTCCGAGGACACCGACGGCACCGGATGGGCCGAGGGCGCGGGCACCCTGCTGCTGGAGCGGCTCTCCGACGCCCGCCGCAACGGCCACGAGGTGCTCGCCGTGGTCCGCGGCTCCGCGGTCAACTCCGACGGCGCCTCCAACGGCCTCACCGCCCCCAACGGCCCGTCCCAGCAGCGGGTGATCCGCCAGGCGCTGGCCGACGCGGGCCTGACCGCCGCCGACGTCGACGCGGTCGAGGGCCACGGCACCGGCACCGTCCTCGGCGACCCGATCGAGGTCCAGGCGCTGCTGGCCACCTACGGCAAGGAGCGCACCGGCGGCCGCCCGCTGTGGCTGGGCTCGATCAAGTCCAACATCGGGCACGCGCAGGCCGCCGCCGGGGTCGGCGGCGTCATCAAGATGGTCGAGGCGATGCGCCACGGCGTCCTGCCGCAGACCCTGCACGCCGCCAGGCCCACCGAGCGGGTCGACTGGTCGGCCGGGAACGTCCGGCTGCTCGGCGCCCGCCGCGAGTGGCCGCTGACCGGCGCGCCCCGCCGCTCCGCCGTCTCCTCCTTCGGCGTCAGCGGCACCAACGCGCACGTCGTCCTGGAACTGCCCGACCCCGAACCGGACACCGGGACCACCGACGCCCCCGCCGCGGCCTGGCCCGCCGCCGCGCCCGTCCCGTGGCTGCTCGGCGGCCACGGCGAGGACGCCCTGCGCGGCCAGGCCGCCCGACTGCTGGCCCACCTCGACGCGCACCCCGGCGCCGACCCCGTCGACCTCGGCTACTCGCTGGCCACCGGCCGCGCCGCCCTCGACCGCCGGGCCGTCGTCCTGGCCTCCGGCGGCGCCGCCGACCGCGGCGCCCTGGCCGCCCTCGCCGCGGGCACCCCCGGCCCCGAGGTGGTGCACGGCGCCGCCGACCCCGGCCTGACCGCCTTCCTGTTCTCCGGCCAGGGCGCCCAGCACGTCGGCATGGGCAAGGAGCTGTACGAGGCGTACCCGGTGTTCGCGGCCGCCCTCGACGAGGTCTGCGCCGCCTTCGACCTCGAACAGCCGCTGCTGCCCGTGGTGTTCGGCAAGCCCCGGCTGCTGGACCGGACCGAATGGACCCAGCCCGCGCTGTTCGCCGTCGAGGTCGCGCTGTACCGCCTGGTCGAGTCCTGGGGCCTGACCCCGGACCTGCTGCTGGGCCACTCGATCGGCGAACTCGCCGCCGCCCACGTCGCCGGGGTGCTCCCGCTCGCCGACGCCGCCACCCTGGTCGCCGCCCGCGGCCGCCTCATGCAGGCGCTCCCGTCCGGCGGCGCGATGGTCGCCGTCCAGGCCACCGAGGAGGAGGTCGCCGAGCTGCTGGGCGCGGGCGTCGCGCTGGCCGCCGTCAACGGCCCCCGCTCGGTGGTGCTCTCCGGCGACGAGGAACCCGTCCTCAAGGTCGCCGCGCACTTCGCCGACCAGGGCCGCAAGACCCACCGGCTGAAGGTCTCGCACGCCTTCCACTCGGCCCGGATGGACCCGATGCTGGAGGAGTTCCGCGCGGTCGCCGCCGGGCTCACCTACCACGCCCCGGCGCTCGCCCTGGTCTCCTCGCTGACCGGGCAGCTCGCCACCGCCGAGGAACTCGCCGACCCCGAGTACTGGGTCCGCCAGGTCCGCGGCACCGTGCGCTTCCACGAGGGCGTGCAGCGCCTCGCCGCGGAGGGCGCCACCCGCTTCGCCGAGATCGGCCCCGACAGCGTCCTGCTGGCCCCCGCGCAGGAGACCCTCGCCGGGGCGAGCGGCCCGGCCGCCCTCGTCCCCGTCCTGCGCAAGGGCCGCCCCGAGCCGACCACCCTGGTCACCGCGCTGGCCCGGCTGCACGTCAGCGGCGCCGCCGTCGACTGGGCCGCGCTGTTCGCCGGGACGGGCGCCCGCCGCACCGACCTGCCCACGTACGCCTTCCAGCGCCGCCGTTACTGGCTCGACGCCCGCGGCGGCGGCGACGCCGGAGCGACCGTCGCCGCCGCCGGACTGGCCGCCGCGGGCTACGGCGGCGGCGAACACCCGCTGCTGGGCGCCGCCGTCACCCTCGCCGACACCGACGGCGCCGTGATGACCGGCCGCCTCTCCGCCGAGACCCAGCCCTGGCTCGCCGACCACGTCCTGGGCACCACCGTCACCGTCCCCGGCACCGCGTTCGTCGAACTCGCCGTCCGGGCGGGCGACCTGGTCGGCTGCGGCCGGGTCGAGGAGCTCACCCTCAGCAGCCCGCTGGTGCTGCCCGCCGCCGGGGCCGTCCGGATCCAGGTCGCCGTGCACGCCCCCGACGCCGCCGGGCGCCGCACCCTGACCGTGCACTCCCGCCCCGACGAGGACGGCCCCGGCGCGGACTGGACGGTGCACGCCACCGGCACCGTCGCCCCCGCCGCCGACCTGCCCGCCGCCCCGGCCGCCGAGTGGCCGCCGAGCGGCGCCCGGCCCGTCCCGCTGGACGGCCTCTACGCGTCCTTCGCCGCCACCGGCATCGACTACGGGCCCGCGTTCCGCGCCCTGGAAGCGGTCTGGCAGCACGGCGAGGAGATCCTCGCCGAGGTCCGGCTGCCCGAGGGCGAGACCCGGCGGGCCGCCGCCTTCGGCCTGCACCCCGCCGCGCTGGACGCCGCCACCCACGCACTGCGCGCCACCGGCGGCGGCGACGCCTCCGCCGAGCAGGGCCGGATGCCGTTCGCCTGGTCCGGCGTGCAACTGGCCGCCACCGGGGCGAGCGCGCTGCGGGTCCGCTTCACCCCGGTCGGCCCCGACGCGTTCGCCGTCGAGGCCACCGACCCGGCCGGCGGCCCGGTCGCCCGGATCGACTCCGTCGCCTTCCGCCCGCTGGTGCTGCCCGCCGCCACCGCGGCCCCGCTGTACCGCCTGGAGTGGCGCCCCGTCCCGGCCGCCCCCGCCGCCACCACCCCGTACGCGCTGCTGGCCGGCGCCCCGGGTCGTGACGCGGCGGCCGTGCACGCCGCCACCGCCGCCGCCCTGGCCGCCGTCCAGGAGCAGCTGGCCGCGGAGCGCGCCGACGCCCCCGTGCTGGTCGTGGTCACCCGCGGCGCGCAGTCCGTCGACGGCGAGGACGTCACCGACCCGGCCGGCGCCGCCGTCTGGGGCCTGGTCCGCTCCGCCCAGTCCGAGCACCCCGGCCGCTTCGTCCTGCTCGACACCGACCGGGACACCGACGACGCGGCCCTCGCCGCCCTGCTGCCCGCCCTGCTGGCCACCGGCGAACCGCAGCTCGCCCTGCGCGGCACCACCGCCCGCGCGCCCCGGCTGGCCCGGCTGCCCCGGCAGCCCGAGGCCGCCGCGCCGGCGCTCGACCCCGAGGGCACCGTCCTGGTCACCGGCGCCTCCGGCGCGATCGGCACCCTGCTGGCCCGCCACCTGGTCGCCGAGCACGGCGTGCGCCGCCTGCTGCTGCTCAGCCGCACCGGACCGGCCGCGCTGGCCGCGCTGGCCACCGAACTGGCCGCCGCCGGGGCCGAGGTGCGCACCGCGGCCTGCGACGTCGCCGACCGGGCCGCCCTCGCCGCCGTCCTGGCCGACCTGCCCGCCGCGCACCCGCTGACCGCCGTCGTGCACGTCGCGGGCGTCCTCGACGACGGCGTGGTCACCGCGCTGACCGCCGAGCGCACCGCCGCCGTGCTGCGCCCCAAGGTCGACGGCACGCTCCACCTGCACGAGCTGACCGCGGACGCCCCGCTGGCCGCGTTCGTGCTGTTCTCCTCGGTCTCCGGCGTGCTCGGCACCCCCGGCCAGGCCAACTACGCCGCCGCCAACAGCTTCCTGGACTCCTTCGCCGCCCACCGCCGCGCCCACGGCCTGCCCGCGCTCGCCCTCGCCTGGGGCCAGTGGGAGCAGCCCGGCGGCATGGCCGGCACCGGCCGCACCGTCGGCACCGCGGCCCTGGCCCCGCTGACCGCCGAGGAGGGCCTGGCCCTGTTCGACGCCGCGCTCGGCACCGGACTGGCCGCCCTCGCCCCGGTCAAGCCGAACCTCCCGGTGCTGCGCGAGCGCCCCGCCGACACCCTGCCCCGGCCGCTGCGCGACCTGGCCGGAGCGCCGCGGCTGCGCACCGCCGCCACCGCCGGAGCGGACGCGGCCGCCGGGGGCGGCACCGCCCTCGACCGGACGCTGGCCGCGCTGCCCGCCGCCGAACGCCCCGCGGCCGTCCTCGAACTGGTCCGCACCCACGCCGCCGCGGTGCTCGGCCACGCCTCCGCCGCCGACGTCGAACCCACCGGCCAGTTCCAGCAGTTGGGCTTCGACTCGCTGACCGCCGTCGAGCTGCGCAACGCCCTCAACGCGGCCACCGGGCTGCGGCTGCCCGCCACCCTGGTCTTCGACTACCCGACGCCCGCCGCGCTCGCCGAGCACCTGCTCAGCGAGGCCTCCGGCACCGTCGCGACCGTCACCGCCCAGCAGGACCACCACGACGAGCCGATCGCGATCGTCGGCATGGCCTGCCGCCTGCCCGGCGGCGTCGGCTCCCCGGACGACCTGTGGCGGCTGGTCTCCGAGGGCGGGGACGGCATCGGCCCGTTCCCCGCCGACCGCGGCTGGGACCTCGCCGCCCTGCACGACCCGACCGGGCAGCGCCCCGGCACCACCGGCGTCGACCGGGGCGGGTTCCTCTACGACGCGGGCGACTTCGATCCGGCCTTCTTCGGCGTCGCCCCCAAGGAGGCGGCCCTGGTCGACCCGCAGCAGCGCCTGCTGCTGGAGGCCTCCTGGGAGGCGCTGGAGCGCTCCGGCATCGACCCGCAGCAGCTCAAGGGCAGCGCCACCGGCGTCTACGCGGGCGTCCAGTTCCACGACTACGTCGGCAGCAACAGCACCGGCTCCATCGTCACCGGCCGGATCGCCTACACGCTCGGCCTGGAGGGCCCCGCGGTCTCCGTCGACACCGCCTGCTCCTCCTCGCTGGTCGCCCTGCACTGGGCCGCCCAGGCGCTGCGCGGCGGCGAGTGCACCCTCGCCCTGGCGGGCGGCGTCACCGTGATGGCGACCCCGGAGACCTTCGTCGAGTTCTCCCGCCAGGGCGGCCTGGCCGCCGACGGCCGCTGCAAGGCCTTCTCCGCGGACGCCGACGGCACCGCCTGGGCCGAGGGCGTCGGCGTCCTCGTCCTGGAGCGGCTCTCCGACGCCCGCCGCAACGGCCACCCCGTGCTCGCCCTGGTCCGCGGCTCCGCGGTCAACCAGGACGGCATGTCCAACGGCCTCACCGCCCCCAACGGCCCCGCCCAGCAGCGCGTCATCCGGCAGGCCCTGGCCAACGCCGGGCTGACCGCCGCCGACGTCGACGCCGTCGAGGCGCACGGCACCGGCACCCGGCTCGGCGACCCGATCGAGGCCCAGGCGCTGCTGGCCACGTACGGCGCGGAACTGCCCGCCGACCGGCCGCTGCGGGTCGGCTCGGTCAAGTCCAACATCGGGCACGCCCAGGCCGCGGCGGGCGCCGCCGCGGTGATCAAGATGGTGCTGGCGCTCGGCCACCAGGAACTCCCGCGGACCCTGCACGTCTCGGCGCCCTCGCCCGAGGTCGACTGGGACTCCGGCCACGTCAGCCTGCTCACCGAGCCGGTCGCCTGGCCGCGCGGCGCCCGGGTCCGCCGGGCCGGCGTCTCCTCCTTCGGCATCAGCGGCACCAACGCCCACGTCATCCTCGAGGAGCCCCCCGCCGCTCCCGTCCAGGAGCCGCAGGTCCCGCAGGAACCGCAGCCGCCCGCGCCGATCGCCTGGCCGGTCTCCGCCCGCACCCCCGGCGCGCTGCGCGCCCAGGCCGAACGGCTGCTCGCCCACCTCGACGAGGCCTACGACCAGGCCCCGGCCGCCACCGGCCACGCGCTGGCCACCACCCGCTCCGCCTTCGCCCACCGGGCCGTCCTGGTCGGCGCCAAGCGCGGCGACTTCCTGCGCGGCCTGATGGCGCTCGCCGACGGCGAGCAGACCCCCGGCCTGTTCACCGGCACCGCCACCGCCACCGGCCGCAGCGCCGTGCTGTTCTCCGGCCAGGGCTCCCAGCGGATCGGCATGGGCGCCGAACTGCGCCGCGCCTCCCCGGTGTTCGCCGCCGCCTTCGACGAGGTCTGCGCCGCGCTCGACCCGCACCTGGACCGGCCGCTGCGCGAGGTGATCGACGGCGACCAGCGCACCCTGAACCGCACCGGCTACGCCCAGGCCGCGCTGTTCGCGATCGAGGTCGCCCTCTACCGCCTGGTCGAGTCCTTCGGCCTGCGCCCCGACTACCTCGCCGGGCACTCGGTCGGCGAACTCGCCGCCGCCCACGTGGCCGGGGTCTGGTCGCTGCCCGACGCGGCCGCCCTGGTCGCCGCCCGCGGCCGCCTGATGCAGGCGCTGCCGTCCGGTGGCGCGATGATGGCGATCGCCGCCCCCGAGGCCGAGGTGCGCGCCGCCCTGGTCGACGGCGTCGACGTCGCCGCCGTCAACGGCCCCGCCTCCACCGTGGTCTCCGGCCCGGAGGACGCCGTCCTCGCCGTCGGCGCGGGCTTCAGCCGCTCCAAGCTGCTGGCCGTCTCGCACGCCTTCCACTCCGCCCTGATGGACCCGATGCTGGACGAGTTCCGCCGCGTCGCGCAGCGCGTCTCCTACGCGCCGCCGCGCGTCCCGGTGGTCTCCAACCTCACCGGCGCCCTCGCCGCGCCCGAGGAGCTCACCGACCCCGAGTACTGGGTCCGGCACGTCCGGCACGCCGTCCGCTTCGCCGACGGCGTCACCACCCTGCACGGGCAGGGCGTCACCCGGTACCTGGAGCTCGGCCCGGACGCCACCCTGACCGCGCTCGCCGCCGAGACCCTCGGCGCCGAGGCCGCCGAACAGGCCGTCCTCACCCCGCTGCTGCGCAAGGACCAGGACGAACTGCGGGCGCTGTGGAGCGGCCTGGCCGCCCTGCACGTCCACGGCCTGACCCCGGACTGGGCCGCCGTCTACCGCGGCACCGGCCACGCCCCCGCCCCGGTCGACCTGCCCACCTACCCGTTCCAGCGCAAGCGCTACTGGTACCAGGGCGCCGCGGGCGGCGCCGCCGACCAGGGCGGCGCCCGGCACCCGCTGGCCGGGACCGCCACCGAACTCGCCGGGGACGGCGGCCTGCTGCTCACCGGCCGGATCTCGCTCGGCACCCACGCCTGGCTCGCCGACCACCGGGTCTCCGGCGCCGTCGTCCTCCCCGGCGCCGTCGTCCTCCCCGGCACCGGCCTGGTCGAACTGGCCCTGCACGCCGGGGAGCGGTTCGGCCTCGACCGCCTGGACGAACTCGTCCTGGAGGCCCCGCTGATCCTGCCCGACACCGAGGGCGTGCGCGTCCAGTGCACCGTCGGCGCACCCGGCCCGGGCGGCGAGCGCACCTTCACCGTCCACTCCCGCCCCGACGCCGGCCCGGCCGGCCACCCCTGGACCCGGCACGCCACCGGCCGACTGGCCCGCGCCGCCGCCCCCGACTTCGACCTGGCCGCGTGGCCGCCCGCCGGAGCCGCGCCGATCGCCCTGGACGGCCGCTACGAGGAACTCGCCGAGGCCGGGCTGGCCTACGGACCGGCCTTCCGCGGCCTGCGCGCCGCCTGGAAGCACGGCGAGGAGGTCTACGCCGAGATCGCCGCCGACCCGTCCGCGGCCCCCGACCCGGAGGGCTACGGCCTGCACCCGGCCCTCTTCGACGCGGCCCTGCACGCCGTCGGCCTCAGCCGGGCGGGCAGCGGCGAACCCGTGCTGCCGTTCTCCTGGGAGCGGGTCGACCTGCACGCGGTCGGCGCCACCGAACTGCGGGTCCGGGTCCGCCCGACCGGCACCGGCACCGCCGCCCTCGACCTCGCCGACACCACCGGGCAGCCCGTCGCCTCGGTCGGGGCCCTGGTGCTGCGGCCCGCCGCCGCGCTGGCCCGCCCCGCCGACCCGGCCCCCGGCGCCGACGCGCTGTACCGCCTCGGCTGGCAGCGCGCCGAGGGCGGCAGGAAGGCCGCGGGCACCGCCGACTGGACCGTGGTCGGCGCCGACCCGTGGGGCCTGGCCACTGCCCTCGGCACCCCGGCCAAGCCCGACCTGGAGGAGGCGTACGGCGCCCGCACCCTCGTCCTCGCCGCCGGGGCGGCCCCCGGTGCCGACGTCGCCGACACCGCCCGGGAGGCCCTGCACCGCACCCTCGGGTTCCTCCAGGAGTGGCTCGCCGACGAGCGCTTCGCCGCCACCCGGCTGCTCGTCGTCACCCGGGGCGCCCAGGACACCGGGCAGCGGCAGCCCCGCGACCTGGTCGGCGCCGCGGTGGCCGGACTGGTCCGCTCCGCCCAGGCGGAGCACCCCGACCGGATCGTCCTGGTCGACCTGGACGACGCGGCGCCGGACGCCGGGAAGCTCGCCGCCGCCGTCGCCAGCGGCGAACCGCAGCTCGCGGTCCGCGGCGGCGCCCTGCTGGTCCCGCGGATCGAACCCGCCCCCGACGGCGCGCCCACCGGCACCCCCGCCTGGGACCGCGACGGCACCGTGCTGATCACCGGCGGCACCGGCGCCCTCGGCGCCGCGGTCGCCACCCACCTCGCCGCCCGGCACGGCGTCCGGCACCTGCTGCTGGTCGGCCGCCGCGGCGCCGACGCCCCCGGCGCGGCCGAACTCACCGCGCGGCTCGCCGAGTCGGGCGCCACCGCGACCCTCGCCGCCTGCGACGTCGCCGACCGGGACGCCCTCGCCGACCTGCTCGCCGCCGTCCCGGCCGACCGGCCGCTGCGCGGCGTGGTGCACGCCGCGGGCGTCCTCGACGACGCCGCGATCGCCTCGCTCACCCCCGAGCGGGTCGACACCGTGCTGCGGCCCAAGACCGCCGCCGCGGCCAACCTGCACGCCCTCACCGCGGGCCTCGACCTGACCTCCTTCGTCCTGTTCTCCTCCGCCTCCGGCGTGCTCGGCGCCCCCGGCCAGGGCAGCTACGCCGCCGCCAACGCGTTCCTCGACGCGCTGGCCGCGGACCGGCGCGCCGCCGGACTGCCCGGCACCTCGCTGGCCTGGGGCGTGTGGGAGCAGAGCGGCGGCACCGGCATGGCCTCCGGACTGAGCGAGGCCGACCTGCGGCGGATCGCCGAATCCGGGGTCGGCGCGCTCAGCACCGAACAGGGCCTGGCCCTGTTCGACCGGGCGGGCACCCTCGCCGACGCCGTGCTGCTGCCGGTCAACCTGGACCGCGAGGTCCTCGACCGGGCGGGCGAGGAACTGCCCTTCCTGCTGCGCGGCCTGGTCCGCGGCCAGGGCGGCCCGGCCAAGCGCGTCGCGGGCGGCGCCGCACCGGAGGCGGAGGCGGCCGGGAGCGGCGGCTCGCTGCGCGAGCGCCTCGCCGCGATGCCCGCCCCCAAGCGCGTCCCGGCCCTGCTCGACCTGGTCCGCGGCCAGGCCGCCACCATCCTGGGCTTCGCCGACGCCCAGGAGGTGGCCGTCGACCGGGCGTTCAGCGAACTCGGCTTCGACTCGCTGTCCGCGATGGGCCTGCGCAACAAGCTCATGATCGTCACCGGGCTGAAGCTCCCCACCAGCCTGATCTTCGACTACCCCACCACCGAACTGCTCGCCGAGCACCTGGCCACCGAACTGCTCCCGCAGGAGGAGGAGACGGACGAAGCCCCCCTCACCGACGAACGGATCACCGAACTCCTCGCCACCATCCCGCCGGCCCGGCTGCGCGACGCCGGCCTGCTGGACGGCCTGCTCGCCCTCGCGGGCCTCCGCGCCCCGCACGGCGCGGACACCGACCCGGAGGACCGCGAGCCGGTCCCGCTCAGCTCGATCGACGAGATGGACAGCGAGGCCCTGATCAACCTGGTCATCGGCGGAGCCGCCACCGACCTGGACTGACCCACCCCCTCCCGAGCGGGCGCCCCCGGCCAACCACCGGCGGGCGCCCGCCGCGTTCCGCCGCTCGCGCGGCTTTCCACCGGCCCCTGCCGCCTCGCCGCGTTCCGCCACCCCCCGCGTCGGGCTGACGGACCGTCATGGCACGCTCCTCGACAGGAGAACGCCGCCGTCCGTCCGGGGCTTGCCGGGCGGGTGCGGGGGGAAGGACACGGCCGGGGCCTGCGGGGGCGGGTCGGGAACGGGGGAGCGCGATGGCACGCACACGGGTCCGCGGAGTGCTGCGGGACGCCCTGCTGGGGTTGGCGGCGTGGTGGCTGTGGCTGCCGGTGCTGGCCTTCCTGGTGTGGGTGGTCAAGCACCTCGTGTTCGGCGGCTTCGGCCAGCAGGACCAGAGCTACCGGCTGCTGATCGAGCGCCAGTTCTTCCCGCACGGCGGTCCGCTGGACGCCGCGCCGCTGTTCTGGTTCCTGCTGGCGGTCGGCTTCGCGGGCAGCCTCGTCGCGGTCCGCTACGTCGTGGAGGGGTTCGGGGCGGGCCGCCGCAGCCGGCGGGCGCGGCTGGCGACGGCCGTCGTGGTGCTGGCCGTGCTCGGTTCGCTGGTGCGGGCGGGCACCGGCCTGTGGGACGACGACAAGGACGCCGGGCGGTTCTACGCCCGCTCCACCGTGCTGGACATCCCGGCGGGCGGCGCCGCCACCCCGCGTTCGGTGCTGCCCGTCACCGAGCACAGCCGTCCCGGGGACGGCGACCGCTGCGACCTGGTCGGCACCGCGGACGTCCCGGCCTGCGTGAAGACCGCCCCGATGCCGGACTTCGCCTTCGAGGCCCGCACCGCCTCCTACGCGGCCGCCACCAAGGCGCTCACCGACAGCGCGGGCCTCAGCTCAGGGGTCCACCTGCTCGGCCACAGCCTGCACTACCTGCCCGGCTCCGCGGACGGCGCCGGGGCGTGGACGGCGGTGCTGGACGGCTCCGGCGAGCAGCCGATGGAGGGCGTCGCGGTCTGGGACGGCAGCTCCAACTCGGTCGCCGGCTGCGGTTTCCGCGGCGACCACGCCTTCGACCGGGCGTTCGGCGGCACCGGCGCGGTCAGCCTGCGCAACCTGCTCGCCGAGCGCTTCCCCGACCTGGTCTACAGCGAGCAGGACGTCTGGGGCTACTGCGACGGCCCCGACGTCCGCACCGCCCGGCCCGTCGTCGTCATCTCGGTGGCCCGGCAGACCGCCTGGAAGCAGCGCACCGTCCTCGCCCCCGCGGGCGTCCTGGTGCTCAAGGGCTCCGCCGACGGCCGCCCCGACATCACCTACCGGCCCACCGCCGCCCCCGGCGAGCTGCCCGGCGCGGTCTACCCGGCCTCGGTGGTGCGCTCCCAGATCCACGAGGTGCAGTGGCTCGGGGGCCGCGGCGCCAAGGACGACCGCAACTTCGGCTACGAGCACACCTCGGCCGCCGCCAACGCCACCAACCCCGGCGAGTTCCTGCTCCGCTCCAAGGCCGACGGCCACCTGTACTACGTGACGCCGCTGGTGCCCCGGGAGAGCTCCTCCCAACTGGTGGTCGCCTTCGCCGTCCTGCAGGCCGACCGGGTCGGCGACGGCCTCAACGACCTGCACGTGTACGTCCGGGCCGACGACGCGCCGCCCGTCAACCTGGACGTGCTGACCAGCCGGATGGTCTCCTACATGGCCCAGCAGACCTCGATCACCATCAGCGCGGGCCCCGGCGGCGCGCTCCAGGAGATCATCCCGTTCGGGCACGACATGTGGCGCGGCTTCGTCGACTTCAACGGCCAGACCCAGGACTACATCGACCTCTCGGGGGACGCCACCGTCACCCCCAACCTGGTCTCCCTGCGCGGCCCGATCACCCCGCCGGGCGGCCAGCCGCAACCCGCGCCCACCGCGACGCCCGCGCCCGCGACGCCCGCCCCGCAGCCCACCGCCCCCGCGACCGGCTGCGGCGACGACCCGGCCCGGCTCTCCGACCGCCAACTGGCGGACTGCATCGCCGAGTTGTCCCGCACCCTGCAGGGCCGCCTCCCGGCCGGGGGCTGAGCGCCGGGGGCTGAGCGCCGGGCGCCGTCCCGCGCCGGTGCCGCTCAGGCCCCGTCGTCGGCGGCGGCCCGCTCGGCGGCCGGGCGGCGGCGGGCGGCCGGGGCCAGGTGCGGGGAGCGCCAGGCGCCGTCCGCCCGGTAGAGGTCGGTGCCGGGCGGGACGATCTCGTCGATCCGGTCCAGCACGGCGTCGTCCAGGGTCAGCGCCGCGCCCTTGAGCAGCCCGGTGAGCTGCTCGACCGTCCGGGGCCCGAGGATCACCGAGGTGACGGCCGGGTGGGCGAGCGGGAAGGCGACGGCGAGTTCGGGCAGCGTGCAGCCGACGGCCTCGGCCAGCTCGACGAACTGCTCGACCGCCTCCAGCTTGCGGACGTTCTCCGGCAGCGCCGGGTCGAAGCGGTGCGGGGTCAGCGCGGCCCGCCCGCTGCCCAGGTCGACCGCACCGCCCCGGCGGTAACGGCCGGTCAGGAAGCCCGAGGCCAGCGGCGCCCAGGTCAGCACGCCCATGCCGTGGCGGCGGGCCGCCGGCAGCACCGAGGACTCCACGCCGCGGGCCAGCAGCGAGTACGGCGGCTGCTCGGTGCGGAACCGGGGCAGCGCCCGGCGCTCGGCCGTCCAGTGCGCCTCGACGATCTCCTCGGCCGGGAAGGTCGAGCAGCCGAACGCCCGGATCTTGCCCTGCCGGACGAGGTCGTCCAGCACCGACAGGGTCTCCTCCACGTCGGTGCGGTGGTCGGGCCGGTGCACCTGGTAGAGGTCGATCCAGTCGGTGCGCAGCCGCCGCAGGCTGTCCTCCACCGCCCGCAGGATCCAGCGCCGCGAGTTGCCGCCCCGGTTGGGCCCCTCGCCCATCGGGAAGTGCACCTTGGTGGCCAGCACCACGTCGTCCCGCCGCCCCTGCAGGGCCCCGCCGACGATCTCCTCGGACTCGCCCGCCGAGTACATGTCGGCGGTGTCGACGAAGTTGATCCCGGCGTCCAGCGCGGTGTGCACGAGCCGCACGCCCTCGCGGTGGTCCGGGTTGCCCACCGCGCCGAGCATCATCGTGCCCAGGCAGTACGCGCTCACCTCGATGCCGGTACCGCCGAGAATCCGGTAACGCATGGTTCCTCCCCTTCCGTCCGCACCCGGTGGGGCGCGCCGCGGGCCACTCTAGGAGCTGGAGTCGGCTCTAGATCAACTCCTGCGCGGCCTCCTCCTATGCTGAACCGATGAGCACACCGAACGGACCGGCTGCCCCCGCGACCCTGAGCATCGGCCAGGTCGCCGCCCGCACCGGCCTGAGCGTGCACGCCCTGCGCTTCTACGAGCGCGAGGGCATCCTCGCCGACCCCGTCCGGCGCGAGGGCGGCGGACGGCGCCGCTACACCGAGGGCGACGTGGAGTGGCTCACCCTCTGCGTCGTGCTGCGCGGCTCCGGCATGCCCATCCCCGAGATCCGCCGCTACACCGAACTCGCCCGCACCGGCGCCGGCACCGAGCCCGCCCGGCTCGCCCTGCTGCGCGCCCACGAACAGCGCGTCCTCGACCAACTCGCCGAACTCCACCGCTCGTTGGACATCGTCCGGCACAAGGTCGCGGTGTACGAGGACTACCTCGACAGCCTGCCGGACTGAACCGGCCGCCCCCTCCACCCGCTCCCGGTCAGTACCAGGCGGAGCAGAGGCCGTCGTTCGGGCAGAACACCACGTACGTCGCGTTGTACCCGGCCCGGACGGTCAGACTGGCCGGGTCCGGACCGTAGTTGAGGTTCGACCCGGGATCCGGCGTGGCGGTGAAGGTCACCACGGTCCCCACCGGGAAGACGGCGTCGCACGTGCCGGACGTGTCGGGCTGCGGGGCCGCGTTCTCGTCGTACGGGTCCCACGCGCTCTGGTGGCAGTTGATGCCGGCCGGGTGGCTGACCACGGTGCCGCCGCCCCAGCCGTCGCTGGTCCAGGCCGTCACGTGACTCGTCGTCGTCGACGTCGTCGTCGAGGTCGCGGCCTGGGCGGAGACGGGGGCGGCGGTGCTGATCGCCGTGGCGGTGGCCAGCGCGGCGGCGGCCACCACGACGGAGCGCCAGACGGGTTGGATGTGCATGGAAACCGCCTCCTGGGGCTCGCCCTGCCCCATCACTCCCAGTCTCCGCCCCCGCGCCGGCCATTTGAACCCCCGCCGGGGGTAACTTCCCGTTACCCCCCGACCGCGCCCGTCAGCCGCGGTCGTCGTCGTAGGCGCTGGTGCCCTCGTCCAGCAGGGGGCCGTCCGCGGCCGGGTGCCTGAGGTGGGCGGGGGCCAGGGCGCGCAGGCCGTGGTAGCCGAGCAGGACGATCAGGGTGCCCAGGGCGATGCCGCCGAGTTCGAAGTTGTCGGTGAACTTCAGCGTGACGTTGCCGATGCCGACGATCACGCCCGCCGCGACCGGGACCAGGTGGAGCGGGTTGGTCAGGTCGACCCTGTTGTGGATCCAGATCTGCGCGCCCAGCAGGCCGATCATGCCGTAGAGCACGACGGTGATCCCGCCCAGCACCCCGCCCGGGATCGCCGCGACCACCGCACCGAACTTCGGGCACAGGCCGAACAGGATCGCGAAGGCGGCCGCGCACCAGTACGCCGCCGTCGAGTACACCCGGGTCGCCGCCATCACGCCGATGTTCTCCGCGTACGTGGTCGTCGCCGGACCGCCCACCGCCGTGGACAGCACGGTGGCCGCGCCGTCCGCCATGATCGCGGTGCCCATCCGGTCGTCCAGCGGGTCACCCGTCATCTCGGAGACCGCCTTCACGTGCCCGGCGTTCTCCGCGATCAGCGCCACCACCACCGGCAGCGCCACCAGGATCGCGGACGCCGAGAAGCTCGGCGCGTGCAGCGAGGGCAGGCCGATCCAGTCCGCCTTGCCGACGCCCGACAGGTCCAGGCGCCAGTGCTCCGTCGAGGCGCCGCCGCCCACCGGGGAGTCGATCCTCCCGAAGGCCCGGTCGAACAGCCACGAGACGGCGTACCCGAACACCAGCCCCAGGAAGATCGCGATCCGCGACCAGAACCCGCGCAGCACCACCAGCGCCAGCGCCGTGAACGCCATCACCAGCAGCGCCGTCCACTGGTCCTGCGGCCAGTACGTCCCCGCCGCGACCGGCGCCAGGTTGAAACCGATCAGCATCACCACCGCACCCGTCACCACCGGCGGCAGCACCGCGTGGATCACCCGCGCCCCGAACCCCTGCACCACCGCCCCGCACGCCGCCAGCACCGCACCCACCACCAGCAGCGCACCCGTCAGCGTCGCCGCGTCCCCGCCCTGGGCCCTGATCACCGCCGCCACGCCGACGAACGACAGGCTGGAGCCCAGGTACGACGGGATCCGCCCCTGCGTCACCAGCAGGAAGAACACCGTCGCCACGCCCGACACCATCACCGCGAGGTTCGGGTCCAGCCCCATCAGCACCGGTGCCACGAAGGTGGCCCCGAACATCGCCACCACGTGCTGCGCCCCGAGTCCGACCGTCCGCCCCCAGGACAGCCGCTCGTCCGGCCGCACCACCGCCCCGGGCCGCGGCGAGCGCCCGTCCCCGTGCAGCTTCCACCCGAACCCGACCTTCATCCCACTGCTCCCTCTGCGACCTGCCCGAACACGTGTCGCGCCATGATCCCCCACCGCCCGGGCGGCGCTCCGCCAGGGCGGGCGTGTCACCGGCCGGTTGGACCGGCGGTCCAGGCCAGGGCGCCGGACAGGTGACGGCGGAAGTCCGGGTCCCGGTAGGCGCGTTCCTCGTGGCCCAGGGCGGTGACGAAGCAGCGGCCCGCCGCCACCCGGTGGCACCACACCAGCGGGTGGTCGGCGCCCATCGAGCCGCCCCGGTAGCCGCGCTCGTCGACGCCCGCGAGGACCCGCACCGAGGCGCGCGGGTTGGCCGTGAAGTCGTACCACTCGTCGGTCCACTCCCACCGCTCCGGCAGGTGCGCGGTGGCGGGGTGGCGGCGGTCCTCCACCGTGACGGTCGCGGTCTGCACGTCGGGGTGTCCGGCGAAGCGGGCCCCGCCCAGCAGTTCGGCGTAGAAGGGCCAGTCGGGCTCGGTCACGGCGGCGGAGTGCAGGGCGAGGAACCCGCCGCCGGTGCGCACGTGCTGCTCCAGGGCCCGGCGCCCGGCGTCGTCCAGCACCTCGCCGCTGGTGGAGGCGAACACGACGGCCGCACAGCCGCCCCGGAGGGTGCGCCCCAGCGTGGCCGGGTCCTCGGTGTGCGTGACGGCGAGGCCCTGCGCGGCCCCCAGGGCGCGGAGGGCGGCGACGGCGCCCGGGATCGAGTCGTGGCGGTAGCCGGTGGTGCGGGTGAAGACCGCGACCAGGGGAGGGGTGGGCATGGGGCTCCCTATGAATGCGAGGCGGTCCGCCGGGCGACGCGTACGGGTGGGGGTTCGGGGTGGGCGGGCGTCAGGAACGTCGCGGGGTGCCGTGGCGTGCGGCCAGGACGGCCCCGGCCCGGTGCAGCCAGCGGGCCGGGTCCCGGCGGGCGGCGGCGGGGGAGCCGGCCAGGGCGGACAGGGTCAGGACGCCGGGGGCCTCCGACACGCCTGCCACCACGGCGGACGGCACCCCGGCCCGGTCCGCGATCCGGACGACCTCGCCGACTGCCTTGCCCTGCAGGCTGGTGGCGTCGAAGCTGCCCTCGCCGGTGACCACCAGGTCGGCCGCGGCCACCGCCGCGGGCAGGCCGAGCAGCCCGGCGACCGTCGCCGCGCCGGGTTCGATCGTCGCGCCCCAGGCGGCGGCGAGGCCGTAGCCGGTGCCGCCCGCCGCCCCCGTGCCCGGGGCGTCCGGGTCACCGCCCAGCAGGGTGGCCCACCGCGCCAACCGCCGCTCCAGCAGCGCCACTTCGCGCTCGCCCGCGCCCTTCTGCGGGCCGTAGACGGCCGCGGCGCCGCGGGCGCCGAGCAGCGGGTTGGTGACGTCGGTCAGCAGCACCACCCCGCCGGGCGGCGCCGGGCGCAGGGCGGACAGGTCGAGGGTGCGGGCCGCCGCCAGGGCGCGGTCGAGGTTCGCCGGGCTGTCGTCGAGCGCCCGCCCCGCGTCGTCGCGCAGGCGGGCGCCGAGCGCGGCCAGCAGGCCGTGGCCGCCGTCGGTCGACGCGGAGCCGCCGAGGCCGACCAGCAGCCGCCGGGCACCCGCGTCCAGGGCCGCCGCGATGCTCTCGCCGGTGCCCCGGGTGGTGGCCGTCAGCGGGCGCAACTCCCCTTCCAGCAGCGGGAGTCCGCTGGCCGTCGCGAGTTCCGCCACCGCGGTGCCGTCCGGCAGCAGGGCGAACCGCCCGGTCACCGGGCGCCCGTCCGGCCCGCTCACGCCCGGTACGTCGAACAGCCGGGCGCCCTCGCTCGCCGAGACGACCGCCGCGAGCGTGCCCTCGCCGCCGTCCGCCATCGGCAGGCACCGCACCTCGTCCGCCGCGCGCACCGACCGCCAGCCCGCGGCCAGCGCCTCGGCCGCGTCCGCCGCCTCGATCGTCCCCTTGAACGAATCGGGGGCCACCACTACCCGCATCCACCCGTCTCCCTCCTGCTCGCTCCCACCATGCCAGCGCCGTCCCCCGCCCGGAGCCCCGCCCCACCCGCTCCGCCCGGAGCTGCACGGGGCCGCTGAGCGGGTGAGGGCGGGGTTGCGCAGCCCGGGGGCGTGCAACGGCGGGACGGAGACCGGTCGGACGATCGGTTCGGTGCGGGAGTGGGTGCTGCCGCAGCAGCGGCGGCGGTCGGTGGCGGAGTTACGGGGGGCTCGACCTGTCGGCGGGGGAGGTGCGACCAAGCGGTCAGCGGTCCGCCCGGCCCGCCCGGTCCGCTCGGTCCGCTCGGCCCGTCCGGCGCGCCCTCCGGACGCTCCGCCGGGCCGCGGCGGTGAGCGCCGCCGCGACGGCGCTCACCGCCAGGAACAGCAACCAGTTGCGCAGGTAGGGCAGCGGCAGCAGGGTCGGGTTGCCGTGGTCGTCCCCCGTCCGCAGCACCGCCGGGACGGCCACCGCGCTCACGGCCGCCGCCACCACCAGCCAGCCGCGCAGCACCGGCCGCCCCGTCGCGGCCGCGCCGAGCGCGCACACCAGCGGCAGCCACAGCCCGTCGTGCACCGCCACCAGGGCGGCCGCCCACAGCAGCACGCCGAGCGGGCCGGTCACGTACGGATCGGTCAGCAGGCCCACCAGGCCGCAGGCGAGCAGGGCGAGACCGCCGAGCAGCAGGGCGGTGCGCACGGCCCGCACCTCAGGCCACCTCGATCCGGGCGACCCACTTGGTCTGCAGCACCCCGGGCCGGTTCGGCGCCACGATCCGGGCCGGGAAGCCGTGGTCGGGCGTCAGCGGGCGGCCGTCGAGCGCGAGGGCGAGCAGGGTGAGCGGATCGTCGGCGTACGCGGCGGGCATCTCGGTGACCCGGTACGGGCCGTCGGCCTCCAGGGAGGTGATCCGGAGCGTCGAACCGGCCGGGATCCCGGCCCGGCGCAGCAGGTCGGCCAGCCGCACGCCCGTCCAGCGGGCGTCCGCGCTCCAGCCCTCGACGCAGGCGATCGGCAGGTCGGCGGTGGTCTGCGGGAGGGCCCGCAGGTCGGCGAGGCCGATCCGGTAGCCGGCCGGGCCGTCGACGGCCAGCCGCCAGTCGGCGGGGACGGCGGTGGTCCCGGCCTGCGCGGCGGTGCGGTTGACCGGGAGCCCGCCGCCGGGGCGGCGCGGGGCGAACAGGTCGAGGCCGCGCAGCCAGGGCACGGACTGGCCCGCGGTGGTGAGGGTGACCGCGCCGACGGCGGCGGCCGTCGCGGTGAGCACCGCCCGCCGCGCGGGCAGCGGGACCGGCAGCGGGACAGGCAGCGGGGCGGATCGCGCGCGGCGCCAGTGCGCCGCGATCACCGGCGCCTTGACGGCGAGGTGGACCAGCAGCGCGCCGACGGCCGTCCAGGCGGTCCAGTAGTGGGTCTGCCGGAACGGGAACGGCCACGGGTACCACTGCAGGGTGTTCAGCAGCCCGCTGAACAGCTCCAGCAGCACCGCCGCGACCAGCAGCGCGATCGACAGCCGCTCCAGCAGGTGCAGCACGCCGCGCGCGGGCGGCCACTCGAACAGCCGCGGGTACACCGTCCACAGCTTCGCGCCCGCCAGCGGAATCGCGGCCAGGCCCGCCACCACGTGCAGGCCCTGGGTGACCCGGTAGCCGTCCACCGGACGGGACGGCAGCCGGTGCACCAGCCACCCGGGCGGGTCCTGCAGCAGGTGGCTGACCAGGCCGGTGGCGAAGCACAGCAGCAGCGCCGCGCTCAGCCACCGGCCCAGCACCACCGCGGTGCGCGGCTCGTGCGCGGGGGAGCGGAACGCGCCCGGACGCAGCGGGCCGCGCCGCAGCGCGGCGGGCGGGGCGGGCAGCGGCGGGTCGAAGCGCCGCCGGGCGGGGGAGGAGTCGGGGTCCACGGCACCATCGAAGCGCGCCCGGCGCCCGCGGCGGCGCTGCGACGTGCTTACGGAATCCGAACGGCGCCGTGCCGGAGCCGCCCGTGCGGAATCCGAACGGCGCCGGACCGGAACTGCCCGCGGGCGCCGGGCCGGACGCAGTGCTTACGGAACCCGGACGGCCCGGCCCGCCACCGCCGCGCGGGCGCCCCGCGGTGCGAGGGTGGGCCGGTGACCGCACGCCCCGTCCTGTCCTGCGCCCTCGCCGTCACCGCCCTGGCCGGCTGCCTCGCGCTGACCCTCACCACCGGCGGCACCCTCGGCAACCGCCCGCCGCTGTACGGCTGGTACGCCGCCGACGCCGTCCTGTTCGCGCTCTCCCTGCTCGCGCTGCGCCGGGTGCCGCAGCGGCAGGTGGCGCGGCTGGTGCTGGCCGGGGGCGTGCTGGTGGCCGCGGTCGGGCTGCTGGCCCCGCCCCGGACCAGCGACGACGCCTACCGCTACGGCTGGGACGGGAAGGTGCAGGCGGCGGGCGGCTCCCCGTACGCGCGCACCCCCGAGGACCCGGCGCTGGCCCGGCTGCGCGACCCGGGCCGGTTCCCGGTCGGCGACGGCTGCGCGGAGTGGGACGAGCGGCGCACCGCCGACGGGGCCTGCACCCGGATCAACCGGCCCGCCGTGCACACGATCTACCCGCCGCTGGCGGAGGCCTGGTTCCTCGCCCAGCGCCCGTTCGGCGACGGCGTGCGGGTCGCCCAGGCGGCCGGGGCGGTGCTGGCGGTGGCGACCACCGGCGGGCTGCTCGCGGTGACGGGCGGACGGCGGCGGGCCGCGCTGTGGGCCTGGTGCCCGGGCGTCGCGGTGTGGGCGGTCAACGACGCGCACGTCGACGCCCTGGGCGCCCTGCTGACGGTGCTCGGCCTGGGCTGGGCGGCCCGCGGCCGCCCGGCGGCGGGCGGGGCCGCGCTGGGCGCGGCGACGGCGGTGAAGCTGCTGCCCGCGCTGGCCCTGCCGGGCGCGCTGTCGGGGGTGCTGTCCCGCCGCCCGCGCCGCGCCGACCTGGTGGTGCCCGCCACCGCCGCCGGGGTGTTCGTCCTGTCCTACCTGCCGTACCTGGCGGCGTCCGGGACCGGTGTACTGGGCTACCTGCCCGGCTACCTGCGCGAGGAGGGCTACCAGCAGGGGCACCTGGAGCGGTTCGGGCTGCTGCGCCTGGTGCTGCCCGACCGGTTCGCGCCGTGGGCCGGGGCCGCGGTGCTCGCCGCCCTGGCGTGGCGGGTGCTGCGGCACGGCGACTCGGCGCGGCCCTGGCGGGGCGCGCTGACGGTGACCGGCGGGGCGCTGCTGCTGGCGGCCCCCGCCTACCCCTGGTACGGGCTGCTGGTGGTGGCGCTGGCGGCGCTGGACGGCCGCTGGGAGTGGCTGGCGGTGCCCGCCGCCGGGCAGCTGCTGTACCTGGCGGGCGGCGGCCGGGTGCAGCAACTCGCTTACGGTGCGGCCCTGTTGGTGATCGCGGCGGGGTCCGTCCGGCGGGCCGGGCGGTGGCCGCGGCCGGTCGGCGCACAGATGACGGAAGTCTGACGGCGCGCCCGCGCCCCTGGGCAACGCCGCCCCCACCTGGTCCAATCACCCCGTGGACGACGACAAGGACGACGGCAACGAGGAAGCGACCCGCGGCGCCCCGGTGGGCCGCCGGGTGGTGCTGGGGCTGCTCGGCCTCGGCGCCGCCGGGGTCGCGGCCGGCCCGTGGCTGCAGCGGGCCCAGGACGCGGTGGTGCGCAACGACCCGACCGGGCTGACCCAGGCGCTGCCCGGCGGGGGCGGGTTCCGGTACTACTCGGTGACCGCCTCGGTGCCCGAACGCGGTGAGGCCGACTACACCCTCACCGTCGACGGCCTGGTGGAGCGGCCCGCCACCCTGCGGCTGGCCGACCTGCGGGCCCTGCCGCAGCGCCGCCTCGTCCACGACGTGCAGTGCGTCACCGGCTGGCGGGTGCCCGCCACCCCCTTCGAGGGCGTCCCGCTGTCCGCGCTGCTGGACGCCGCCGGGGTCCGGCCGCAGGGGCGGGCGGTGCGCTTCGGCTGCTTCGACGGCGCCTACACCGAGAGCCTGACGCTGGAACAGGCCCGCCGCGACGACGTCCTGGTGGCGCTGCGGATGCAGGACGCCCCGATCGGGCACGCCCACGGCGGCCCGGTGCGCCTGTACGTCGCCCCGATGTACTTCTACAAGTCCGCCAAGTGGCTCTCCACGATCACCGTCACCGACACCGTCCGCCCCGGCTACTGGGAACGGCTCGGCTACGACGTGGACGCCTGGGTCGGCCGGTCGAACGGACGTGACGATGAACCCACCGCCTGACCGCCGCCCGCGCTTCACCCCCGCCCAGCGCCGGGCCCACCGCGCCACCGCCGCGCTGATGCTCACCTGCCTGGCCACCGCGGCCTGCCTCTACCTGCCGCCGCTGGCCCAACTCGTCGGCCGCCGACGCCTGGTGGCCACCGTGCACGAGTGGAGCGGCCTGCTGCTGCCCGTCCCGCTGCTGCTCGCCCTGGCGACCCGGGCGATGCGCCGCGACGCCGCCCGCCTCGGCCGGTTCACCACCGCCGACCGCACCTGGCTGCGCACCGTGCGCCGCCGCCGGGCCGGGCCGCGCCCGGCCGGGAAGTTCAACGCCGGGCAGAAGCTGTACGCGCAGTGGACGCTCGGCACGATGCTGGTGATGCTCGGCACGGGCCTGCTGATGTGGTGCACCGGCCTGGCGCCCGCGGTGTGGCGCACCGGCGCGACCTTCGTGCACGACTGGTTCGCGTTCGCCGTCGCCGCGGTGGTGCTCGGCCACCTGCGGATGGCGTACCTGGACCCGGAGGCCCGGCGCGGCATGCGCACCGGCACCGTCGACCGCGCCTGGGCCGAGCGCGAGCACCCGCAGTGGGCGGAGCGGGACCGGCCCGCCGTCCGGGACGGGGCCGACCTGACGCCGGGGAGGTGACCGGCCCGCCGCCGGGAAGCGGCCCGACCCGCCGTCAGGGGCGGGGCCGGCCCGCCGTCAGGGACGCTCCAGTGCCAGGAACGAGCGGCCGTGCGAGACCCAGCGCTCGGCCTGCTCCAGGCCGGCGGCCCGGGCGTGCCGCAGCGTCGCGGCGGGCCCGCAGCGGGCCCAGCGGAACGGCGGCCCGGCGCCGTCCGGGCCCTCCACCCGGACGTCCGCCACCTCGTCCACCTCCTGCGCCGCGGTCTCCACCAGCAGCAGGCCGCCCGGGGCCAGCAGGGCGCCCGCCCGGGCCAGCAGGGCGGCCGGGGCGCCGCCGATGCCGAGGTTGCCGTCGGCCAGCAGCACCCCGCCCCAGCGGCCCTCGGCGGGCAGCCGGTCGAACACCGAGCGGCGCAGCGCGAGACCGCCCAGGTGGGCGGTGTGCTCCACCGACGCCGCGCAGACGTCCACCCCGAGCGCGGGCACGCCCGCCCCCAGCAGCGCCGCCACCAGCCGCCCGGGGCCGCACCCCAGGTCCAGCACCGGCGCGGACAGGCCCAGGCAGCGCAGCACCAGCCCGTGGTCCGCCCCGGCGGCGGGCGCGCACCAGCGCTCCACCTCCAGCACCAGCCGCGAACCGTCCGGCCGCCGCAGCCACAGCGGCCCCCGCCCGGCCCGCACCGCCCGCCCGAACGGGTCGTCCACCCAGGGCTCGGCGGCCCGGGATTCGGTGGCCCGGGGCGCGGCGGTCCGGGGCTCCGAGGGCTCCGTGCGGAGGGCGTTCACTCGGCCGCGGGCTGCGCGGCGCGCAGCCGTCCGTGCCGGGCGGCGAAGAGCGTGCCGGGCGCCAGCGCCGCGACCCGGGCGGCGTCGTCCGGCCCGTCCACGTCCAGCAGCGTCGGCAGCTCGCGGACCGCCAGGCCGTGCGCGGCCAGCCGCTCCCGGACGCGGCGGCCGGTCTCGGCGGTCGACATCGGTACGTCGTGCAGCAGCCGGGCGGCCAGGTCCCCGTCCGGGCGGGCCAGGCCGAGGGCCCAGAAACCGCCGTCCTCGGCCGGGCCGAACCAGGCGTCGGCGCCCGGGCGCTCGGCCGCGGACAGCGGCGCGGCGAGGGCCGCCGGGTCCAGCTGCGGGGTGTCCGAGCCGACCAGCAGCGCCGGGGCGTGCGGGGCGAGCCGGGCGGCGTGGGCGAAGGCGGCGGCGATCCGGCGGTCCAGACCGCCCCCGCACTGCGGCACCACCTCCCAGCCCGGCGGCAGCCAGCGGCCCGGGACGCCGTCCAGCACCAGCAGGCGCCGACCGGCCGGGACGCGGGCCAGTGCGGCCAGGGTGTCGGCCAGGGCGGCCTCGGCCAGGTCGGCGGCCTGCTCGGGGGTGAACGCCGGGGTCAGCCGGGTCTTCGAGCGGCCCGGCGCCGGGGCCTTGGTGAGCAGCAGCAGGGTCGGCGGCGGGGCCGCGAGCACCGCGCGCATGTCGCGCACCGCCTGCCGGGTGCCGCGCACCGTCCCGGTCACCTTCGAGCGGCCCGCCCGCGGCCGGTAGTCGACCGGCACCTCGGCGATCCGCATCCCCACCGCCGACGCCGAGAGCACCGCCTCCAGCGGGTAGCCCGAGCGCCGGTCGCCCAGTCCGAGGGCCAGCAGCCGCTCCCGGCGCGCCGCCCGCATCGGCCCCAGGTCGTGCAGGTCGGCGCCGGTCACCGCGCGCAGCCGCCGGGCCAGCAGCAGGTTCGCCAGCCGGGCGTGCGGCGGCCACGCCCCGAACGAGGTCGGCCGCCGCCGCCCCAGCACCAGGTCGGCCGTCCCCGCCGCCACCGGACCGACCACCCGCGGCAGCTGCGCCGGGTCCAGCGACCCGTCGCAGTCCAGGAAGCACACGAACTCGGCGTCGGCCGCCAGCAGTCCGGCGTGGCAGGCCGCGCCGAACCCGCGGCGCGGCTCCGCCACCACCGTCGCGCCCAGGTCGGCCGCGATCCGCGCCGAACCGTCCCGCGAACCGTTGTCGACCACGATCGGCCGCCAGCCGGCCGGCACCCGGCCCAGCACCCAGGGCAGCGCCCGCGCCTCGTCCAGGCAGGGCAGCACCACGTCCACCGAGGACGGGAGAAGAGGAGGAGTCACGACCGCCACGCTAACCACGCCCGCCCCCGCCGCGGCCGAGCCGCGCCCTTACGGAAGTCGTACGGCACGCCCGCCCGGGCGGCGAACCTTACGGAACCCGAACGCGGGCCCGGACCGGGACCGCCGACGCCCCCGCGCTCGTATCCTCGGGCGGGTGAACCCCAGCCCCGCCCCCGCCGAGCCACCGGAACCCGCGCGCATCCTGGTCGTCGACGACGACCCGACCGTCGGCGAGGTCGTGGCCGGCTACCTCACCCGGGCCGGCCACCTGGTCGAGCGCGCCGAGGACGGGCCGCGCGGACTCGACCTGGCCGAACGCCACCGCCCCGACCTGCTCGTCCTCGACCTGATGCTGCCCGGCCTCGACGGCCTCGAAGTGCTGCGCCGCCTGCGCGCCCGCCCCGACCGCGCCGACCTGCCGGTGGTGCTGCTCACCGCCAAGGGCGACGAGGCCGACCGCGTCCTCGGCCTCGAACTCGGCGCGGACGACTACGTCACCAAGCCGTTCAGCCCGCGCGAACTCGTGCTGCGCGTCCAGTCGATCCTGCGCCGCGCCCGCAGCGCCGCCTCGGCCGCCGCCTCCGCCGCCCCGGCGCGGCCGCTGCGCTCCGGCGACCTGGCGCTCGACCCGCGGGCCCGCCGCGCCCACCGGGCCGGTCGCGAACTCCAGCTCACCAGCCGGGAGTTCGACCTGCTCGCGTTCCTGCTCCGGCACCCCGGGACGGTGTTCTCCCGGCAGGAGCTGATGCAGCGGGTGTGGGGCTGGGACTTCGGCGACCTGTCGACCGTCACCGTCCACGTCCGCCGCCTGCGCGAGAAGATCGAGGACGATCCCGGCGCGCCCGAACTGATCAGCACCGTCTGGGGCGTCGGCTACCGCTACGACCCGGCGGGCCCTGCGCAGGCCGACCCGACCGACCCGACCGACCCGGCAGGCCCGGCGTCGGCCGACCCGGCGACGGACGGTACGGCGCCGGGCGGCGCGGGACGGGACGGTGCGGCGTGAAGGACCTGCTGCTGATCGCGCTGTTCGCCGCGCTCGGCGCCGCCGCCGCCGGACTGCTCGGCCTGGCCGCGCTGCGGCTGCTGCGCCGCCGCTCGCTGGCGCTCACCCTGTTCGCCGTCGCCGTGGTCAGCGTCCTCGCCGTCACCTCCGGGACGTTCGCGGTGGCCCGGGCGATGTTCCTCTCCCCCCACGACCTCGGCGTGGTCGTCACCGTCCTGGCGATGGCCTCGGTGGTCGCGCTGCTCACCGCCGCGCTGCTGGGCCGCCAGGTCACCGCGGGCGGCCGGGCCCTGGCGGTGGCCGCCCGCACCGTCGGCGGCGACACCGGGTTCACCCCGCCCGACCGGCCGCTCGGCCGGGAACTCGCCGCCGTCAGCGCCGAACTCGCCGCCACCAGCGCCCGGTTGGCCGAGTCCCGGGACCGCGAACGGGCACTGGACGCCTCCCGGCGCGAACTCATCGCCTGGATCTCGCACGACCTGCGCACCCCGCTGGCCGGACTGCGCGCGATGGCCGAGGCGCTGGAGGACGGTGTCGCCGAGCAGCCCGAGCGCTACCTCGCCCGGATCCGCACCGAGGTGGAACGGCTCACCGGCATGGTCGACGACCTGTTCGAACTCTCCCGGATCCAGGCCGGTGCGCTCTCGCTCAGCCTCTCCCGGGTCTCCCTGCACGACCTGGTCGACGACGCGCTCGCCGGGGCCCACCCACTGGCGCGGCAGCGCGGCGTACGCCTGGAGGGCCGCCGGATCGAACCCGCGCCGGTCGAGGCCGACCCCCGGGAGATCACCCGGGTGATCGGCAACCTGCTGGTCAACGCGATCCGCGCCACCCCGCCGGACGGCGTGGTCGCCGTCTCCACCCACCGGGAGGACGGCGCCGTCGTGCTCGCCGTCACCGACGGCTGCGGCGGCATCCCGGAACCCGACCTCCCCCGGGTCTTCGAGACCGGCTGGCGCGGCACCCCCGCCCGCACCCCCCGCCCGACCGCCCCCGGAACCCCCGCCACGGCCGACAGCGGCGCCGGCCTCGGCCTCGCCATCGTCCGCGGCATCGTGGAGGCCCACGCCGGACGGGCCCGGGTCCGCAACGTCGACGGCGGCTGCTGCTTCGAGATCACCCTCCCGACGGCCCGCCGGGCCTGACGACACGGAGCGCCGAGCAGCGGGGCCGAGGAGGGCGGAACCGACCGGGGCCACCGCCCGGCCTCCCCGGCACCCGTCGCCCGGCCCGGCCGGTGTGCCGGTCCGGTGCCGTCGTCGGTTGCGGGCGGGTCCGTTCCGGGCGGTGGCCGTCAGGTGCGCTGCGGGGCGAGGGCGAACTCGGCCATCCCGATGTCGAACGCGACCCGGGGCCGCCAGCCCAGTTCCGCGCGCAGCCGGCTCGAATCGGCGGTCACGTGGCGGACGTCGCCGAGCCGGTACTCGCCCGTCACCACCGGGGCCGGGCCGCCGTGCGCCGTCGCCAGGGCCTGCGCCAGGTCGCCCACCGTGCGGACCTCCCCGCTGCCCACGTTGTAGGCCCGGGCGCTGCCCGCCGGACGGTCGGGGAGGGCCGCCAGGGCCGTCGCGTTGGCGGTGGCCACGTCCGTGACGTGCACGAAGTCGCGGCGCTGGCCGCCGTCCTCGAACACCAGCGGGGCCTGGCCGCGGGCCAGCGCCGAACGGAACAGCGAGGCCACCCCCGCGTACGGGGTGTCCCGGGGCATGCCCGGCCCGTACACGTTGTGGTAACGGAGCGTCAGGACCCGTCCCCCGCAGGCCCGGGCCCAGGCGGACGCCAGGTGTTCCTGGGCGAGCTTGGTGGCCGCGTACACGTTGCGCGGGTCGGCCGGGGCGTCCTCCGCGACGAGCCCGGGCAGCAGGGGTTCGCCGCACCGCGGGCAGGGCGGCTCGAAGCGCCCCGCGTCGAGGTCCGCGGCCCGCCGCGGGCCGGGGGCCACCGGGCCGTGCGCCCCGCAGCGGTAGGCGCCCTCGCCGTAGACCACCATCGACCCGGCCAGCACCAGCTGCCGCACTCCGCGCCGGGCCATCGCCGACAGCAGCACCGCCGTGCCCAGGTCGTTGCACCCGGCGTACGCGGGGGCGTCGTCCAGGTCGACGCCCAGGCCGACCATCGCCGCCTGGTGGCAGACCGCCGACACCCCGTCCAGGGCGTCCTCCACCGCGGCCGCGTCCCGCACGTCGGCGTGCCGGAACTCCGCGCCCGCCGGGACGGCCGACGGCAGCCCCGACGGGTGCACCGCCGGGAGCAGCGCGTCCAGCACCCGCACCTCGTGGCCGCCCGCGAGCAGCTCTCGCACCACCGCGGAGCCGATGAAACCGGCCCCGCCCGTCACCAGGATCCTCATACCGGCCGACGCTACCCACGTCCGGCCCGGAAACCGCGCAGCCGGTCGGCGGCGTCACCGACCGGTAAGGAACCGGCGGGGCCGCGGCGCCGGGGCGGACACCAACCCGTCCATCGGGCAGTCCAGTGGGATGTCCGGTCGGTAGCTTGGGTGCGAACGGCACCGGCGAAGGGGTGAACGCATGTCCAGCACGACCAGGTTCAGCGTCTACGGACGGATGACCGCCCTGCCCGGGCGGCGCGAGGAGTTGATCGCCCTGCTCCACGAGGGGTTCCGGGCCGGCGGCGACGACGGCGGACTGCTGACCTACACCATCAACACCGTCCCCGAGGACCCGGACACCGTCTGGCTGACCCAGCTGTGGACCGACCGGGAGTCGCACGACACCACCACCCGCTCCGCCGCGGTCGCCGCGGTGACGCGCCGTCTCCCGCCGCTCCTGGCCGCCCCGCCCGAGGGCTCCTACGGCCACGCCGTCCACGTGCACGGCCCGACGGCCGCCTGACGGCCGCCTGACGGGCGCCCGCCCCGCATGCGGGGGCGGCGGCGTGGGGAGACTCCCACCCGGCGGCAGGTCGGGTCCGGGCGGGAGCCCGTACGGGGACGGAGTTGACGCACGGTGGAACGACGCATGTCGGTCGCGACGCACTGGGGCAGTTTCACCGCGGTGGTCGACTCCGGCCGCCTGGTGCGGATCGAACCGCGGGAGGACGACCCCGCGCCGTCACCGATCGGCCCCGGCATGGTGCGGGCGGCCGAGGACGGCGCCCGGGTGCTGCGTCCCGCCGTGCGCAAGGGGTGGCTGGACGGGCTGCCGCGGGCGGGCCGCACGGCCCGGGGGACGGACGCCTTCGTGGAGGTGAGCTGGGACGACGCGCTCACGCTGGTGAGCGCGGAACTGCAGCGGGTGCGGGCGCAGCACGGGGACGCCGCGGTGTTCGGCGGCTCCTACGGCTGGGCGAGCGCGGGCGCCCTGCACGGCGCGCAGGCGCAGCTCCAGCGCTTCCTGGCGCTGGGCGGCGGCTACACCGACTCCCGCAACACGTACAGCACCGCCGCCCTGGAGGTGATCCTGCCGCACGTGATCGGCGGGCACCCGTGGAGCTACCAGTCCCGGATGCCGATGTGGGACGAGATCGCCGAGCACTGCGAACTCGTGGTGGCGTTCGGCGGGTTGGCCCTGAAGAACAGCCAGGTCAACCCCGGCGGCCTGGCCCGGCACCGCACCCGCGACCTGCAGCGCCGGTGCCGCGAGGCCGGGGTGCGGTTCGTGAACGTCAGCCCGATCCGCAGCGACACCGCCGACTTCCTGGACGCCGAGTGGCTGCCCGTCGTCCCCAACACCGACACCGCCGCGATGCTCGGCCTCGCGCACACCATGCTGGTCAACGGCTGGCACGACGAGGACTTCCTGCGCCGGTGCTGCACCGGCTTCGACCGCTTCGCCGACTACCTGCTCGGCGAGGTCGACGGCGTCCCCAAGGACGCCGTCTGGGCCGCCGGGATCACCGGCATCGACCGCGGGACGCTCACCGACCTCGCCCGCCGCCTCACCGCGCAGCGCTCCCTCGTCACGGTCAACTACGCGGTGCAGCGGGCGGACCACGGCGAACAGCCGATCTGGACGTCCGTCGTGCTGGCCGCGATGGCGGGCTCGATGGGGCGGCCGGGCGGCGGCTGGGGCGCGGGCTACGCGACGATGGACGCGACCGGCGTCGCCCCGGGCCGCCCCCCGGTGGCCTCGTTCCCCGGCGTCCCCAACCCCGTCCCGGACTTCATCCCGGTGGCGCGGATCGCCGACACCCTGCTGCACCCGGGCCGGAGCATCGACTACGACGGGCGGCGCCTGACCCTGCCCGAACTCCGGCTGGTCTACTGGTGCGGCGGCAACCCGTTCCACCACCACCAGGACCTGCACCGGCTGGCCCGGGCCTGGCAGGCCCCCGACACGGTGGTGGTCCACGAGGCCTGGTGGAACACCACCGCCAAGTTCGCCGACATCGTGCTGCCCGTGGCCACCGGCCTGGAGCGCGACGACTTCACCGCCGGGTTCTGCGACCCGCACCTCACCGCGATGCCGAAGGTCCGCGAACCGGCCGGCGAGTCGCGCACCGACCACCGGATCTTCGCCGACCTGGCCGCCCGGCTCGGGTACGGGCCGGAGTTCACCGAGTCGCGCGCCGAGGCCGAGTGGCTCCGGCACCTCTACGAGCAGACCGCGGCCGCCCTCGGCGACGGCGCCGCGCTGCCCGGCTTCGACGAGTTCTGGCGCCGCTCCACCGTCGAACTGCCCGCGCTGACCGGGCCGTTCCCCGGCAGCTTCGCGGCGCTGCGCGCCGATCCGCGGCGCTTCCCGCTGCCGACGCCCTCGGGCCGGATCGAGGTCTTCTCCGCGGAGGTCGACTCGTTCGGCTACGACGACTGCGCCGGGCACCCCGCCTGGTACGAACCGGCCGAGTGGCTCGGCGGCGAGGCGGCGCGACGCTTCCCGCTGCACCTGGTCTCCAACCAGCCCGCCTCCCGGCTGCACAGCCAGTACGACAACGGCGGCCGCAGCCTGGAGTCGAAGGTCCGCGGCCGCGAACCCGTGACGCTCAACCCGGCGGACGCCGCGGCCCGCGGCATCGAGGACGGCGCGGTGGTGCGGGTCTTCAACGACCGCGGCAGCTGCCTCGCCGGGGCGGTCCTGTCGGCGGACGTCATGCCGGGCGTCGTCCAACTCTCCACCGGGGCCTGGTGGGACCCGGAGCGGCCGGGCGCGAGCGGCACCCTGGACCGGCACGGCAACCCGAACTCCCTCACCGCGGACCGGCCGTGCTCGCGCCTGTCCCAGGGGCCGAGCGCCCTCAGCGCGCTGGTCGAGGTCGAACTCCACGGCGATCCGCTGCCCGATGTGCTCGCCTTCGTCCCCCCGGAAATCGAACGCTGACCGACGGGTCGGCGCCCCTCCGCCCGGCCGGTTTGACCCGTTGTGACCGGGCGAGTACGTTCCGCAATCGTGACTGCACTTCGCGACCTCAAGTACGGCCAGTGGTTCAGGGGCGCCGACGTCGACAGCGACGGGTTCATCACCCGGCGGGACGTCCGGCTGATGAGCGAGCGCTACGTCGCCGCCCGCGGCGCCGCCCCGGACTCCGCGACCGCCCGCCTGCTCACCGAGCGGATGGACGGCTTCTGGGCGAACGTGATCGCCCCGATGGACCAGGACGGCGACGGGCGGGTCGACCTGCGGGAGATGACCGAGGGCTTCCGGCGCGTCCTGACCGACCCCGCCCTGTACCCGCAGCAGGTCGCGCCGGTCACCGAGTGCTTCTTCGACCTGGTCGACCTGGACGGGGACGGTCGGATCGACCGCTCCGAGTTCCAGCTGATGTTCGACGCGGTCGCGGGCGTCCCCGGCGAGGACTGCGCCGCGGTCTTCGCCGCCCTGGACCTGGACGGCTCCGGCGGCCTGGACCGCGCCGAGTTCCACCGGGCCGTCACCGAGTTCTTCTACGGCGACGACCCCGCCGCCCCCGCCAACCACCTGTTCGGCCGGATCGACGCCTGACGGGCGGTCGGGCGGTCGGGCCCCGGCGGGTGCCGGGGCCCGCTCCCCGCCGTCCCCGCGGTCAGCAGCCGCTGGCGGTGTCCCCGGTGTCGACGGTGCAGGTGTCGTTGCCGGGGGTGTCGCGATCGTGCAGCCGTGGCCGTTGTCGACGGGAGCGCGCAAGTTCCTTGGTGCGCAAGGGAACTGACGGGTCGTCGGTCAGTGGAGCTCTTCGACGGCGCGGCCCGGGGCGACCAGGCCGGTCTCGTAGGCGAGGACGACGGCCTGGACGCGGTCGCGCAGGGAGAGCTTGGCGAGGATGCGGGCGACGTGGGTCTTCACGGTGGCTTCGGAGAGGGTGAGGTGGGCGGCGAGTTCGGCGTTGCTCAGGCCGCGGGCCATCAGCTCGAGGACCTCCTGCTCGCGGGCGGTGAGGGTGCCCAGGGCGCGGTGGCGGGCGGCCCGTTCGGGGGCGGTGGAGCGGGCGGGGTCCTCGCGGCGGGCGAAGCGGGCGACCAGGCGGCGGGTGATCGCGGGGGCGAGGAGGGCGTCGCCGGACTGCACGGTGCGGACGGCGGAGACCAGGTGCTCGGGGGTGACGTCCTTGAGCAGGAAGCCGCTGGCCCCGGCGTCGAGGGCGGCGTAGACGTACTGGTCGAGGTCGAAGGTGGTGAGGACGACGATCCGGGGGAGGTGCTCGCCGCCCGCGGCGAGGATCCGGCGGGTGGCCTCCAGGCCGTCCATCTCGGGCATCCGGATGTCCATCAGGACGACGTCCGGCAGGGTGCGGCGGACGGCCTGGACGGCGGTGGTGCCGGTGTCGGCCTCGGCGGCGACCTCGATGCCGTCGGCGCTCAGGATCATCCGGAATCCGGCGCGCACGAGCGCCTGGTCATCGGCGATCACGACGCGCAGGGGGGTGCTCACGGGGTCTCCAGACTGTTCAGGGGGATCGTTGCCTTGACGCGGTAGCCACCGGTGGGCCGGGGCCCGGCGCGGAAGGTGCCGCCGTGGACCGCGACCCGCTCGCGCAGGCCGACCAGGCCCCGGCCGCCGCCGGTGGACGCGGCCCGGCCGGGGCGGCCCCCGGTGTGGGCGACGTCGACCAGCAACTCCCGCGGGCCGTAGTCGACGCGGATCTCGGCGCGGGCGCCGACGGCGTGCTTGAGCATGTTGGTCAGCGCCTCCTGGACCAGCCGGTACGCCGTCAACTCGACGCCGGGGGCCAGGGGTTGACGTTCGCCGGTGACGTGCAGGCCGACCTCGACGCCGCCCACCCGCATCCGGTCGACCAGGGCGGCCAGCCCGTCCAGGCCGGGCTGCGGGGCGAGCCCGGCCCGGCCGGCCGGGTCCTCGTCGGGGCTGTCCATGGTCAGCAGGCCCATGACGTTGCGCAGGTCGGTCATCGCCGCCCGGCCGCCCGCCTCGATGGCGACCAGCGCCTCCTTCGCGGCGGCCGGGTCCCGGTCCAGCACGACCCGGGCGGCACCGGCCTGGATCACCATCACGCTGACGTTGTGCGTCACCACGTCGTGCAACTCGCGGGCGATCCGGGCGCGTTCGTGCTCCACGGCCTGCCGCAGCGCCTCGATCCGGTCGAGTTCCATGGCCCGCAGCCGGGCCTCGCCCTGCTCGGTGCGGGCCGCCCACAGGCGGTGGCCCCAGGCCGCGGCCGCGACCGGGAAGAGCAGCAGGACACCCGTCAGCCAGTGCGGGAAGTGCGGCAGCTTCGCCCGGTCGAGCAGGGCGACCAGGACCGCGCAGGCGACCGGCACGGCGGCCAGTACGCCCCGCGGGTACGGGCTGTGCGCCAGGGCGCTGTACAGCATGACCACGGTGACCAGGGAGGTCACGAACAGCACGTCGGGCAACGCCCCCCGCGCCAACAGGACGACGCAGCACGCCAGATGGGCGGCCAGCGCACCCAGCGGGGCCCGCCGCCGCCAGGCCGCCGGCAGGGCCGCGCAGGCGGCCGGCAGCACGTCGCCGACCGAGGCGGACGGGACGTCGGGCGGGTCGAGCGCGTAGCGGAGCCCGACCAGGACGAGCGCGGCCGCGAGCGCGGCGTCCAGCAGTCGTCCGCGCCGGGGGAGCGGGACCGGCCGGGTCCGCCCGCCGTCGCCCGCCGCCCAGGCGCGCAGGCGGGCGACGGCGGACGGCGGGCCGTCCGTGGTGTTCAACCTGTACATCTCCCGACTACGTCCCGAGGATGACGGCGGCGGCCGTCCTCCCTGCGCCGTACCGCACCTGCCTCCCGCGGCCGACGTGGCCGACCGCCACCCGACCCTAGCGTGGCGGACGTCGGAAAGGGCCGCGAGGAGGAAACAGATGACGACCGAACCCGTGATCGAGATCAGTGGGGTGACGCGGACGTTCGTGGACGGTCCGGCCGCCCTGCGCGACGTCTCGCTGAGCGTGGACAAGGGGGAGGCACTGGCGATCCTCGGGCCCTCGGGCAGCGGGAAGTCGACCGTGCTCAACATGATCGCCGGGCTGGACCGGCCCGACTCGGGCACCGTCACGGTCGCCGGGGTCCGGGTGGACACCCTGAACGAGGCCGGGGCGGCGCGCCACCGGCGCACCAACATCGGCATGGTCTTCCAGTTCTTCCACCTCCTGGACGACCTGACGGTGCTCGACAACGTCGTGCTGCCCGCCGAGATGACGGGCACCCGGCGCGCCGAGGCCCGGCGGCGGGCGCTCGAACTGCTGGACACGCTGGGCATCGCCGAGCACGAGAAGGCCTACCCGGGCCGGCTGTCCGGCGGCGAGCGCCAGCGCGTCGCGGTGGCCCGGGCGCTGATGAACCGCCCCGCGCTGCTGCTGGCCGACGAGCCGACCGGCGCGCTGGACTCCGCCTCCGGCGAGGAGGTCAAGGCGCTGCTGCGGGACCTGCACGCGGACGGACAGACCCTGGTCGTCGTCACCCACGACCTGACGCTGGCCGAGAGCTGCGCGACCCGGACGGTGCGCATCGTGGACGGCCGGATCGCCTCCGACACCCGCCGCGGCGACGCCCTCCCGACCGCCCCCGCCCCGACCGCCCCCGCCACCTCCGCCCCGGCGGCCGCTCCCACGACGGCGGTGACCCGGTGAGCGCCCTCCGCACCGTGATGCGCGCGGGGGTGCGCCGCCGCCGCGTGCAGACCGTCGTCACCGGCCTGGCCGCGATGATGGCGGTGACCGCCTCGGTGCTCGGCGGCTCGCTGCTGGTGGCCTCCGACGCGCCGTTCGACCACGCCTTCGCCCGGCAGCACGGCCCGCACCTGACCGCGCGGTTCGACGCCGCGAAGGCCGACGCCGCGCAGGTCGGGGCGACCGCCCGCGCCACGGGCGTGACCGCCGCGGCCGGACCGTTCCGGACGGTCTCCACCGACCCGAGCGGCATCCCCGGGCTCGACCTGCCGGCCGGCGTGTCGCTGCCGCCGATGGCGCTGGTCGGCCGGGACGCCCGGGATGCCCAAAGCGGCCAGGTCGACCAGGTCGGCCTGACCCAGGGCCGCTGGGTCTCCGGCCCCGGCCAGATCGTCGTCTCGGCGGACTACCCGGGCCCGCGGCTGTCGGTCGGCGGGAAGATCGCCTTCCCGTCGGCGACCGGCGGCAGCACCGAGCTGGAGATCGTCGGCATCGCCCGCTCGGTCAGCCGCACCGCGGACGGCTGGATCGCCCCCGACCAGGTCGACGGCCTGGACGCGAAGGGCACCGGCGCGGGCTTCCAGATGCTCTACCGCTTCTCCGCGGCGGCCACCGACGCGCAGCTCGCCGCCGACCGCGCCGCCGTCGCCGGACAGCTGCCGGACGGGGCGCTGACCGGCGCCACCAGCTGGCTGAACGTCAAGAACGGCAACAGCAGGAGCACCGGCCTGTTCGTCCCCTTCCTGACCGCCTTCGGCCTGCTCGGCATCGCCATGTCGGTGCTGATCGTGGGCAACGTGGTGGCGGGCGCGGTCGGCTCCGGCACCCGCCGGATCGGCATCCTGAAGGCCGTCGGCTTCACCCCCGGCCAGGTGGTGCGCGCCTACACGGGCCAGGCGCTGGTCCCCGCCGCGGTCGGCACCGCGGTCGGCGCGGTGGCCGGGAACCTGGCGGCCGGGGCGGTGCTCTCCGCCACCGAGCAGGTCTACGGCACCGACTCGCTGACGGTGGCGCCCCGGGTCGACGCGGCGGTGATCCTCGGCACCCTCGCGCTGGTCGCGCTGACCGCCCTGGTCTCCGCGCTGCGCGCGGGCCGCCTGCGGACCGTCGACGCGCTCGCCGTCGGCCGCACCCCGCGCTTCGGCCGCGGCCGGCGGGCCGCCCGGATCGCCCGGGCGCTGCCGCTGCCCCGGGCCGTGACGATGGGTCTGGCGCGGCCGTTCGCCCGCCCGGCCCGGGCCTTCGCCATGGTCGTCGCCGTCCTGTTCGGCGCCACCGCCGTCACCTTCGCCTTCGGCCTGGCCGCCTCGCTGCAGCGGATCCAGGACTCCAAGCGGAGCGTCGCCGACGTGACGGTGCTGGCCGTCCCGCCGCCGATGCCGGGCGCCCCCGCCGGCGGCAACCCGCACCCCGACACCGCCGCGATGGCCAGGGCGATCGAGCAGCAGCCCGGCACCCGGCAGTACTACGGCGCCGCGCAGACCGAGATCACCGCGGCCGGCTCGACCGGCGCCGTCACGGTCACCGCCTACCTCGGCGACTCCTCCTGGGCCGCCCGCCAGCTGGTCGCGGGCACCTGGCTCCACGGCCCCGGCGAGGCCGTCGCCCCCACGCCCTTCCTGACCGCCACCGGCGCCGAGGTCGGCGACACCGTGATGATCACCGACCACGGCACCACCCTGCCGGTGCGGATCACCGGCGAGGCGTTCGTCGCCGACAGCCAGGACATGCGGCTGTTCACCGACGCCGGGACGCTCGCCGCGGCCGAACCCGGCCTGCGCGCCGCCTACTTCCACATCAGGCTCAAGCCCGGCACCGGGACCCAGTCCTACACCGACGGCCTGAACGCCGCCCTGCGGTCCACCGGCGCGGTCGCCCGCGCGGGCGACGACAGCGGCGCCGGCCAGCTGGTCGTCCTGCTGGACGCGCTCACCGGCCTGCTCACCCTGATGCTGGTGGTGGTCGCGGGCCTGGGCGTCCTCAACACCGTCGTCCTCGACACCCGGGAGCGGATCCACGACCTCGGCGTGGTCAAGGCGCTCGGCATGACGCCCCGCCAGACCGTCGCCATGGTGGTCTCCTCGGTGGTGCTGATCGGCCTGGTCGGCGGCGCGGTCGGCGTCCCGCTCGGCGTGCTGCTGCAGCGGATCGTCGTCCCCGCGATGGGCGACAGCGCGGGTGTCCGGCTGCCGGACGCGGTCGTGGACGTCTACCACGCCCTGCCGCTGACCCTGCTGGGCCTGGGCGGCGTGGCGATCGCGGTGCTCGGCGCGACGGCCCCGGCCGCCTGGGCGGCCCGGACCCGCACCGCGGTAGCGCTGCGCACCGAGTAGCGCGGCGACGGTGGCGCTACACGGTGCCCTGCCAGCAGTGCGGGCCGAGGAAGGTCTTGATGTCGGAGGCGAGGCCGTTGTCGGGGTTCACGGTGAAGCCGAGTTCGTAGAGGGTGCTCTTGTCCCAGCCGGTGGTGAGCAGGCGGATGGGGACGTCGCCGGGGTGGGCGAGGAGGGCGGTCCTGAGTTCGGCGACGACATCGGGGGTGAGGCGGCCGACGGGGGCGGTGATCTGGACGGGGGGCTTGGTGCCGAGTTCGGCGGAGGACATGTCCAGGGTGGTGATCTCCTGGCCGAAGATGCTCAGCGAGCCGTCGCGCTCGTTGAGGCGGCCGCGGACGGAGATCACGTTGTCCTCGACCATCTGGGCGGACATCAGCTGGTAGGCGGCGGGGAAGAACAGCACCTCGATCGAGCCGTCGCGGTCGGACAGGGTGATGATCGCCCAGGCGTTGCCGGCCTTGTTGATGCGCCGGTCGACGCCGGTGATCAGGCCGGAGAGCCGGACCTCGCCCTCGGTGCGGCCGGAGTTCAGCAGGTCGACCAGGGAGACGTCGCGGTTCTTGGAGAGGATGTGCTCGGCGCCGTCCAGCGGGTGGCTGGAGACGTACAGGCCGAGCATCTCCCTTTCCAGGCCGAGGAGTTGCTTGCGCGGCCACTCGCGGTCGGTGAGCTGGAAGTCCAGGCCGATGCCGGGGGTGTCGTCGCCGCCGAGCATCGCGAACAGGTCGTCCTGGCCGATCGCCTGCTGCTTCTTGAGGCCGGTGACGGCGTCGATCGCGCTCTCGTGGACGGTGCTGAGCGACAGCCGGGTGTGGCCGAGCGAGTCGAAGGCGCCGGCCTTGACCAGCGAGTCGACGGTGCGCTTGTTGCAGACCACCAGCTCGACCTTGTCGAGGAAGTCGGCGAAGGAGGTGTACTTGCCCTTGGCCTCCCGGGTGGCGACCAGCGACTCGATCACCGGGACGCCGACGTTGCGCACCGCCTTGAGGCCGAAGCGGACGTCGCTGCCGACGGCGGTGAAGTCGACGACCGACTCGTTGACGTCCGGGGAGAGGATCCGGATGCCCATCGCCCGGCACTCGGCCAGGTAGACGGCCATCTTGTCCTTGTCGTCGGCGACCGAGGTGAGCAGCGCCGCCATGTACTCGGCGGGGTAGTTCGCCTTCAGGTAGGCGGTCTGGTACGAGACCAGGCCGTACGCGGCCGAGTGCGACTTGTTGAAGGCGTAGCCGGCGAACGGCACCAGCACGTCCCAGACGGCCTGGATCGCCTCGTCCGAGTAGCCGCGCTCCTTGCAGCCCGCGTGGAAGGGCACGAACTCCTTCTCCAGCACCTCCTTCTTCTTCTTGCCCATCGCGCGGCGCAGCAGGTCGGCCTGGCCGAGCGAGTACCCGGCCAGCACCTGGGCGGCGCGCTGCACCTGCTCCTGGTAGACGATCAGGCCGTAGGTGGGGCCGAGGACCTCCTTGAGGGGCTCCTCCAGCTCGGGGTGGATCGGGATGATCTCCTGCTGGCCGTTCTTGCGCAGCGCGTAGTTGGTGTGCGAGTTCATGCCCATCGGGCCGGGCCGGTACAGCGCGGAGACGGCGGAGATGTCGGCGAACTCGGTGGGCTTCATCAGGCGCAGCAGGGCGCGCATCGGGCCGCCGTCGAGCTGGAAGACGCCGAGGGTGTCGCCGCGGGCGAGCAGCTGGTAGGTGGTGGGGTCGTCGATCGGGATCTTGTCGATGTCGACGTCGACGCCCCGGTTGGCCTTCACGATCTTGATGCAGTGGTCGATGATGCCCAGGTTCCGCAGACCCAGGAAGTCCATCTTGATCAGGCCCATGGCTTCGCACGACGGGTAGTCGAAGCCGGTGATGATGGTGCCGTCCTTGTCCCGCATGTGCAGCGGGATCAGGTCGAGCAGCGGCGTCGAGGAGAGGATCACCGCGGCCGCGTGCACGCCGGTGCCGCGGATCAGGCCCTCGATGCCGAGGCCGGTGTCGATGATCTTCTTGACGTCCGGCTCGTTCTCGTACAGCGAGCGGATCTCGGTGCCCTCGTTGTACCGCGGGTGCTTCTCGTTGAAGAGGTCCGCCAGCGGGACGCCCTTGCCCATCACGTCCGGCGGCATCGCCTTGGTGATCCGGTCGCCCATCGAGAACGGGTAACCGAGGATCCGGTTGGCGTCCTTCACGGCCGCCTTGGCCTTGATGGTGCCGAAGGTGTTGACCTGCGCGGTGTACGCGGAGCCGTACTTCTCGGTGACGTATCGCACCATCTGGTCGCGCTGGCGGTCGTCGAAGTCGATGTCGACGTCCGGCGGGTTGATGCGCTCCGGGTTGAGGAAGCGCTCGAACAGCAGGTCGTGCTCCAGCGGGTCGAGCTGGGTGATGCCGGTCAGGTAGGCGACCATCGAACCGGCCGCCGAGCCGCGGCCCGGGCCGACCGGGATGCCGTTGTCGCGCCCGTACTGGCAGATGTCGGCGACCACGAGGAAGTACGCGTCGAACCCCATCGGGGTGATCACGCCCATCTCCAGCTCGACCCGGTCCAGCACCTCCTGGCTCGGGCTGTCGCCGTAGCGGTGCTGCAGGCCCGCGGCGATCTTCTTGCGCAGGAAGGACGCCTGGGTCTCGCCCTCGGGCACGTCGAACTGCGGCATCCGGTCGACGTAGGTGAAGACCTCCTCGTACGACTCGATCCGCTCGGCGATGGCGAGGGTGTTGTCGCACGCCTCGGGGAGCTCGCGGAACAGCTCGCGCATCTCCTCGGCGGTCTTCACGTAGTAGCCCGAGCCGTTGAACTTGAACCGGTTCGGGTCGTCCTTGTTCTTGCCCACGCCGACGCACAGCAGGCTGTCGTGCGCGTCCGCCTGGTCGGCCGTCACGTAGTGCGAGTCGTTGGTGGCCAGCAGCGGGATGTTCAACTGCTTGGCCAGGCGCAGCAGATCGGCCCGGACGTCCTGCTCGATGGACAGGCCGTGGTCCATCAGCTCCAGGAAGTAGTTCTCCTTCCCGAAGATGTCCTGGTACGCGGCGGCCGCCTTCACCGCCTCCTCGTACTGGCCCAGCCGCAGCCGGGTCTGCACCTCGCCGGACGGGCAGCCGGTGGTCGCGATGATGCCGCCCGCGTTGGCGGCGATCAGCTCCCGGTCCATCCGGGGCTTCATGTAGTAGCCCTCCATCGACGCCAGCGAGGAGAGCTTGAACAGGTTGCGCAGCCCGGTCGCGTTCTGCGCCCACATCGTCATGTGGGTGTAGCGGCCGCCGCCGGAGACGTCCTTGCCGCCCTCGCCGTCCGCGCCGGTCGGCCGCTGGCCGCCCGGCGACCAGAACACCTGCTTCTTCTCGAACCGCGACCCCGGCGCGACGTACGCCTCGATGCCGATGATCGGCTTCACCGCGGTCTTCGCGGCCGCGTGGAAGAACTCGTACGCGCCGAACATGTTGCCGTGGTCGCTCATCGCGATGGCGGGCATGCCCTGTCTCTCCGCCTCGGCGAACAGCTTCCCGTTCTTCGCGGCGCCGTCCAGCATCGAGTACTCGGTGTGGACGTGCAGGTGGGCGAAGCTGTCGGACACGGCGGGTGCGCTCCTCGCGGCGGGACGGACGGAAGACCCCACCCTAGTGCCGCGTCGGCGCGGCGGGGACGCGGAACGGGGGAGGTCGCGGTCAATGGCGTCCGCGTCACAGGTCCGTCCCGGCGGACGGCGCGGGCGGCGGCGGGCTGCGGCGGCGCGCGCCGGGGGTGCGGAGCGGCGTTCGCGCCGGTCGGCGGCGGGGTGCGGCCCGGCCGGGGGCGGGGCGGGCGGCCGGGTCTGTCACAGCCCTGTCCTGGGGCGGGTCGCGGCGCAACGGTTCGGCCCGGCCGGCGGTCCTGGACTTCGTGGACCCGCTCGCACCGAGCGGCCGGCACCGCCGCCCCATCCGGAGGAGAACCCCATGCGCGCCCGCACCCTCGCCCTCACCACCCTGGCCGTCGCGGCCGCCCTCTCGCTCACCGCCTGCCAGGACGACGGCACGGACACCGCCCAGGGCGCCCCGAGCACCGCGGCCACCGCCCCGAAGAGCGCCGCCGCCCCGAGCAAGGCGGCCCCGGCCGCCACGCCCCCGAGCACCGCCGCCCCGGCCGCGAGCACCGGCGGGAGCGGGAGCGGCGCCGGGGCCGGGGCCGGGAAGGCCGCCAAGTGCCGCACCGCCGACCTGACCATCACCGCCGTGGACGCCACCGTCACCGGCGACGGCGAGAACACCGTCGCGGTCGAACTGAAGAACCACAGCGGCAAGGACTGCACGATCGCCGGGTACGCGGGCGTCGACCTGCAGACCTCGGCGGGCGCGCTGTCCGCGCAGCGCTCCGGCGAACCGGTCGTCGCGGCCGTCCTGGAGAACGGCAGGTCCACGTACTTCGGCATCAGCTACCCGGCCAACACCTCGGGCGGCTCCGGCGTCCGGATCACCGGCCTGGTGGTGACCCCGCCGGACGAGACGCACTCCGTCACCCTCGCCTGGCCGGGCGCCGGTTCGCTGCCCGTCACGGACGGCAGCGGCTCGTCGGTGAAGATCGGCCCGGTGGGCAGCGCCGGCCAGGGCGGGTGACGCCCGGCCGTCAGGACACGCTCCCGGGGCCCGCCGTGGACAGGATCGCGGCGGGCTTCCGGTCCGGGTGGACCGCGGCGCGGAAGGGGAGCCCGTTCGACACCGCGAGGTGCGCCGTCGTCCGGGCCCGGACCGTGCTGGGCGGGCGCCGGTCCCTCCCGTCCCGCCCGTCCGGCCCTCAGTCGACGGGGGGAGGCAGGTGCCAGGCCAGGGCGAGCAGGGCCGCGTCGTCCTCGGTGCCGCCCGCGAACGCGTGGGCGTCCCGCTGCAGCCGGTCGACCAGTTCCTGCGGCGGCAGGCCCGCGCAGGCGGCCAGCCGGGCGGGCAGCGGGTAGAATGCGCCGCCGCGGTCGCGGGCCTCGGTGAGGCCGTCGGTGTACAGCAGCAGGGTGTCGCCCGGCGCCAGGTGCGTGACGGGCGCCTCCTCGGGGGCCTCCGCGGGCAGCCCCGTCGGCGCCTCCCCGTCGCGCAGCCCCAGCGGCAGACCCGGCCGCACCGGCAGCTCGCGGACGGCCGCGCCGTGCAGCAGCAGCGGCGCCGGGTGCCCGCAGGACAGCCCGCGGACGGTGCCGTCGGGGGCGGCCTCCAGCAGGAACGCCGTGACGAAGGACTCCGGGTCGGTCAGGTAGCGGCGCAGGCTGGTGTCCAGCCGCCCGGCGAGGGCGGCCAGCGAGGGGGCGTCCAGGACGGCCTCGTGGAAGGCGCCCAGCACCACCGCGGCGGTCGCCACCGCGTCCAGGCCCTTCCCGCGCACGTCGCCGATCAGCGTGCGCAGCCCGGGCGGGGTGTCCGCCACCGCGTACAGGTCCCCGCCGATCCGGGCGTCCCGGGCCGCCGCCCGGTACGCCGCGGCGATCGCGTACGGCCCGACCGCGGCGGGCACCGGCCGCAGCACCGCCCGCTGCGCCGTCTCGGCGACCGTCGCGATGCTCACCAGGCGCGCCGCCGCCCGCTCCCGGTGGCGCACCACGAAACAGCCGAGCACCGCGATGCCGAGGATCACCGCGGTGGTCCCCGCCGCCGCCCCGGCGCGGCCCGGCTCGGTGGCGGTGAACACCCAGCGGGTGCCCACCGCGACGGCCGCCGCCCCGACGATCACGGGTGGCCCGAACGCCAGCGCGACCACCGCGGGCACGGCCACCAGCACGGACGGCAGGTGCCAGGTGGCCGTCCCGTACTGCAGGCCCACGACGAGCCCGTACAGCAGCGCCGCGCCCGCCAGCGCCACCGCGCGCGTCAGCGGCGTCGCACCCCCGTCGCCCTCCCCGGGAAGGCCGTCGACGGGGGCGCCCCCTGCTTCTCCTGCGGCCCTGCCGCCACGAGCGGACACGCCCGACAGTCCATCAGGGAACGCCCTCGGCGGGCCGCTCCGACACGGAGTCGGCCCCGCAACGGTGCCCGCGGTCCCAGGAGCGCCGGCCTCAGGACCGCCGCATCCGCCGGACCAGCAGCCACACCACTACCGCCACGACCACCACGACCAGCAGCGACACCAGCAGGAACCCGATCAGGGCGCCCTTGGACTTCTTCTTCTTTTTCTTCTTCGTCGAGCTCTTCGCCAACGGCACGGCCTCCCGCACCCGCTGCCCGTCCGCCGCCCGGGCCGCGCCGCCGACCGTCCCCGCCACCTCCCCCTGCGGCCCGCCCGCCACCACCTGGGCCGAAGCCGCCCCCACCGCCCGGGGCACCGCCGCCTCCGCCGTCCCCGAGGCCGCCACACCCCCGCCCCCCACCAGCACCAGCGCCAACAGCACGCCCGCCAGACGACTCCTCATCAGCCCCGAACCCCATTCCCGCCAGGCCCCCGCGGCCCTGCGACCGGCCCACTGTGACAGCCCCCGCGCCCCCCACGACAGGGGGCCGCGACGGCCCGTTCCCAGACTGTGACGGTGTAACGACCCCGGTGACCGTTCAGCCTCGGAGGGCGGAGAGGAAGGTGCCCGGGAGGTGGGTGGGGCGGGCCCTTGGCGGAAGCTGTGAATGATGGTTCACTTCTTTCATGGCCTACCGCAAGACCCCAGCCGAGATCCACCGGCTCACCGCCGCCAGGGAGCACCTGGTCGGCTGCGCCACCCAGGTCGTCGCCGAGGTCGGCTGGTCGCAGGCGTCCGTGACCGCCGTCGCCGACGCCGCCGGGATCGCCGCCGGATCGGTGTACCAGCACTTCCCGTCCAAGGCGGCGCTCGCCGTCGAGGTGTTCCGGCGCGCCGCCGGACGCGAGGTCGAGGTGCTCGGCGAGGTCCTGCACGGCCCCGGTGACCCGGTCGAACGGCTCGCCCGCGGCGTCGAGGTGTTCGCCCGCCGCGCCCTGGAGAACCGCGGCCTCGCCCACGCCCTGCTCGCCGCCCCCGCCGAACCCGCCGTCGGCGCCGAACGCCTCGCCTTCCGCCGCCGCTACCGCGCGCTGTTCGCCGAAGTGGTCCACGAGGGCGTCGCCACCGGCGCCCTGCCCGCCCAGAACGGCGAGATCACCGCCGCCGCGCTCACCGGCGCCATCGGCGAGGTGCTGGTCGACCCGCTCGGCGCCCCCGAGGACGCCGACACCGAGGCCCTGCTCGCCGACCTCACCGCCACCGCCCTGCGCTGCGCGGGCGCCCCCCGCCCCTGACACCCCCACCCCCGCCACCCCACCGGAGGCTCCCCGTGCCCGCCAGCCACCCCACCGCCGTCACCCACCAGGTCACCAACCAGGCACCGCCGCTGACCGGCCACGACGTCGCCCAGGACGCCGTCCTGCTGGAGGGCCTCGACCGCGAGGGCGCCGGCTGGCACCGCGAGGAACTGCACCGCCTCGGCCGCCTGGCCGGCAGCGAACAGGCCCAGCACTGGGCCGACCAGGCCAACCGCCACGAACCCGAACTGCGCACCCACGACCGCTACGGCCACCGCGTCGACGAGGTCGAGTTCCACCCCGCCTACCACCACCTGATGGACCTCTCGGTCGGCGCCGGCCTGGCCGGAGCCGCCTGGGCCGACCCCCGCCCCGGCGCCCACGTCGCCCGCGCCGCCGGCTTCATGGTCGCCACCACCCTCGAACCCGGCCACCTCTGCCCCGTCTCCATGACGTACGCCGTCGTCCCCGCGCTCCGCCACGCCCCCGAACTCGCCGCCGCCTACGAGCCGTTGCTCACCAGCCGGACGTACGACCCCGGCCTGCGCGCCCCCGCGGGCAAGCGCGGGCTGCTCGCCGGGATGGGGATGACCGAGAAGCAGGGCGGCAGCGACGTCCGCGCCAACACCACCACCGCCGCCCCGCAGCCCGACGGCAGTTGGCGGCTGCGCGGCCACAAGTGGTTCACCAGCGCGCCGATGAACGACCTGTTCCTGGTGCTCGCCCAGGCGCCCGGCGGCCTGTCCTGCTTCCTGGTGCCGCGGGTGCTGCCCGACGGCGAACGCAACACCTTCCGCATCCAGCGCCTCAAGGACAAGCTCGGCAACCGCGCCAACGCCAGCAGCGAACCCGAGTTCGACGACACCGTGGCCTGGCTGGTCGGCGCCGAGGGCAAGGGCGTGCGCACCATCATCGAGATGGTCACCATGACCCGGCTCGACTGCGTCCTCGGCTCCGCCGCGGGCACCCGCGCCGCCCTCGCCCAGGCCGCCCACCACGCCCGCCACCGGGCCGCCTTCGGCGCCCTCCTGATCGACCAGCCGCTGATGCGCAACGTCCTCGCCGACCTGTCGCTCGAATCCGAGGCCGCCACCACCCTCGGCCTGCGCCTGGCCGGGGCCGCCGACCGCGCCCAGCGCGGCGACGCCGCCGAACGCGCCTTCCTGCGGATCGCCACCGCCGTCGCCAAGTACTGGGTGTGCAAGCGCCAACCCGCCGCCGTCGCCGAAGCGCTGGAGTGCCTCGGCGGCAACGGCTACGACGAGGCCTCCGGCCTGCCCCGGCTCTACCGCGAGGCCCCGCTCAACAGCATCTGGGAGGGCTCCGGCAACGTCACCGCCCTCGACCTCCAGCGCGCCCTGGCCCGCGAACCCGAGACGCTCGACGCCTTCGCCGCCGAGATCGACCTCGCCACGGGCGCCGACCCCCGCCTCGACACCGCCTGGCGCGAGCTGCGCACCGAACTCCGCCCCACCGCGGACGCCCAACCCGGCGCCCGCCGGGTCATCGAACGCGCCGCGCTGGTGCTCCAGGCCGCCCTGCTGGTCCGGCACGCCCCCGCCGCCGTCGCCGACGCCTTCTGCGCCTCCCGGCTGGCCGGCGACCACGGCCTGGCCTTCGGCACCCTCGCCCCGGCCACCGACTTCACCGCCCTGCTCGACCGCCTCCCGGGGGCCTGAGGCCGGCCCCTCCCGGGCCGGGCCCCGGCTCGGGAGGCGGGCGGGCCGACGGAACGTCAGGACGGGGCGGCGGCGCTGCGCGAGGTCGGCGTCACCCGCCAGCGGCAGTACGGCCTCGACCGCCGGAGCCAGGTCCGGGTCGACGACCTGAACGCGCGCTTCCCCGGCCTGTTCGACTTCGTCGCCGCCCGGACCCCGCAGCCCTGAGCGCACGCGGGCGCGGGCCCGGCGAGGAGGTGTCCTACTCCTCGCCGGACCCGCGCCCGGTCGTGCGGTGCTGCGGTCGTGCGGTGGTCAGCTGACGGTGCGGCAGACCGTCCCGTTCAGGCGGAAGACCGTCGGGGACGGGTTGGCGCCGTTGTTGTTGCCGACGAAGCCGAAGTCCGCCGAGTTGCCGCCGTTCGGCACCAGGTGGCCGTTGTAGTCGCCGTTGGTGACCCGGACGTGCTGGCCGGTGCCGGAGACGTTCGCGTTCCACCAGGAGCCGACGGACTGCCCGGTGGAGGGCCAGTCGAAGTCCAGCGTCCAGCCGTTGAGGTCGGCCGGGCCGAGGTTGCTCACCACGACGCTGGCGACGAAGCCGTTGCCCCAGCCCGCGGTCACCTGGTACGTGACGGTGCAGGTGCTGTCGCCGGGGGTGCCGGTGGTGAAGGTCAGCGGGGCGGACGGGCGGGAGAGGTGCCCGGCCTGGTCGCGGGCCAGCACGTTGACGGTGTGCCGGGAGCCGGGCGGCAGGTTGTAGAGGGTGGCGGAGGTGCCGGTGGAGGAGCCCAGCAACTGGACGGTGGCGCCGAGCTGCTCGTACACCTCGTAGCGGTCCACCGCGCCGGTGGCGGCCGGCCAGCTCAGCGCGACGGTGTTGGCGCCGACCGAGGTGGTGCGCGGCGTGCCGGGCGCCCCGACGGTCGCCGAGGACGGGCCGGTGCCGGGCTTCGGGTGCACGGTCAGCACGGTGATCGAGTACGGGGCGAGGGTCGCGGACGCGGCGGTGGCGGTGCCGGTCGCGTCGACCAGGCCGTCGTCGCCGGGCGCCCAGCGCTGCACGGCGGGGGCCGAGCCGTCCGCGGTGAAGCCCTGGTAGCGCAGGTCCACGGTGTGCGCGGCGCTGGAACTCTTGTTCAGCAGCAGCACGCTGAGGTCGCCGTTGGCGCGGAGCACCGCGTGCGAGGAGACCTCGGAGCCGGAGGCCGCGGAGGCCAGCATGGTGTCGCCCGGGTCGCTGAGCGCGCCCAGCGCCTTGATGCCGTGGTACGGCGCGAACGGGGTGTTCACGGCCGGCTCGCAGACGCTGCCGTTGCAGCCGCCGCTGGACAGCAGGCCCATGTCGCCGTAGTCGGTCTCGCCGTTGACGGTGGTGATCGGGCCGACGCCGTTGTGGGTGTCCCACCAGTCGACGCTGAAGACGCCGTTCTCCAGCGCGGTGCTCATCGCCTCGGCCGCGAACAGGCCGTTCGGACGGCTGGTCAGCGCGCCGTTGCCGGAGTCGGAGTTCACCTCGGTCATCGCGATGCCGATCTTCGCCGAGTCGGCGCCCGCGTACCGGTCCAGCAGGTTGCGCACCTCCCGCAGCTCACCGGGCAGTTGCTGCACCGCGGCCAGCGACTGGCCGCCGCCGCCCGCGTTCGGGTACCAGTGCACGCTGACGAAGTCGACGTCGTGCGCGACCGCGGCCAGCACGGTGTGGTTCCAGTCGCCGCTGTCCCCGGACGCGACGATCCCGTCCGGCCAGTTGCCCGGCATGGTCAGCACCGCGCCGATCTTCACGCTCGGGTCGACGGCCTTCATCGCCGCGGCGTACGCCTTGACCTCCCGGGCGTACTGGTCCGGGGTCTTGTCGGCGTGGGTGTCGTTCTCCCAGCCGCTGCCGTAGACGCCGTTGCCGTAGATCTCGTTGCCGATCTCCCAGTACTTCGCCCCGTACCCCTTGGTGACGTTGGCGTACCGGACCCAGTCCGCGGCCTCCTGCGCCGTGCCGGAGCCGTAGTTGGCGATCAGGATCGGCTGCGCGCCGGTCGCCTTCACCGTGCCCATGAACGCGTCGAACCCGGTGCCCGGGGCGACGTAGCCGCCCGGCGCGGTGTGGTCGACCCAGTGGTAGATGTCCGCGTACGAGCCGCCGGGGTAGCGCAGCGCGCCGACTCCCGCGGCCCGGTACAGCGACACCACCTCCGGGTCGTTCATGTGCGAGTCCCAGATCGCGGCGTTGACGCCGAGCGCGCTGGGGCTGACGGTGCCCAGGCCCGCGGCCGCGTTCACCGTCACCGTGGTGTCGCCCGCGGGGGCGGTGTCGGCGGCGGCAGCGGTGACGGGGGCGGACAGCGGCAGCGCGGCGGCCGCGACGGCCAGCACCGCCGAGGCCGTCGCGCCGAGCGGACGGCGGCGGTCTCCGGCTGGTCTCCTGCGGAACAGCATGGGGGGTCGTTCCTCCCAGGTGGGGCGCCGGCCCCGCGGTCGAGCGCATCGCGGAGCCGAGCGGGTGGACGGGGAACCGAACTGTGCGGCCTGCGACCGCGCGGCCGTGCGGTGCCGGGCGGGCAGGTGGGGTGCGGACACGCTTTGGGAGCGCTCCCATGGTGGGAAGGGGCCCTCGGACGTGTCAATCACCCACCGACGCCCGCCCCGGTCCGCCCAGTTCCGGCCCCACCGCCCCGCTGAAACGTTCGCGCCCCGCCGCCGCCCCGACCCGGACGGGGCGGCCACCGCATGCCGGTGCCCTAAGCCGCGAGGGGGCGACCGACCGGTCCTCCGGGCCACCGCGGCGAGGTCTACCGCCGGATTCCCTGACGAGTCGCACGGCACGTCGGCTTCGAACGCCGCCCCCTGCCCGCGGTAGCGGTCAGCAGGTGCCGCCGGGCGTGCGGACGTTGAGGGTGATCAGCTGCGGTACGGCGGGAGTGCCGCAGCAGCCGTCGCTCTGCTCGCCGACGGGTTCGTCGTAGAGTCCGGCGCCGCCGCAGACGCCGGTCTCGGGGAGGGTGAGTTCGACCCGGGCGGCGGCCTCGTGGTCCCCGGCGAGGGCGGCGGCCACCGAGCGGACCTGCTCGTAGCCGGTCAGGGCGAGGAAGGTCGGGGCGCGGCCGTAGGACTTCATGCCGACCAGGTGGACGTCCTGCTCCGGGTGGGCCAACTCTCCTGCGCCGTGCGGGTAGACGGTGCCGCAGGAGTGCTGGTTGGGGTCGATCAGCGGCGCGAGCGCGACCGGGGCCTGGAGGCGGTCGTCCAGGGCGAGGCGCAGTTCGGTGAGGAAGGACAGGTCGGGGCGCAGGCCGGTGAGGACGAGGACCTCGTCCAACTCCTCGGCGCGGGTGCCGTCCTCGGAGACGAGCGTCAGCGTGCCGTCGGTGGACCGCTCGACGGCGGCGGTGCGGAAGCCGGTGAGCGCGGTGGCGTGGCCGTTCTCGACGGCGGCCGCGGCGGCGAGGCCCAGCGCCCCGCGGGCGGGCAGCTGGTCGGCGCTGCCGCCGCCGTAGGTGGAGCCGGTGAGGCCGCGCCGCAGCACCCACACCGCGTGGGTGCCGGGTGCGTCCTGCGCCAGCTCGGCGAGGGCCGCGAGGGCGGTGAACGCGGAGGCGCCGGAGCCGACGACGGCGGTGCGCCTCCCGGCGTGGCGGGCCCGGACGGCGGGGTCGCGCAGGTCGGGGACGCGGTAGGAGATCCGGTCGGCGGCGGCGCGCTCGCCGAGGGCGGGCAGGCCGTCGGCGCCCAGCGGGTTGGGGGTGGCCCAGGTGCCGGAGGCGTCGACGACGGCGCGCACGGGCAGGCGCTCCTCGCGGCCGTCGGCGTGCTCGACGTGGACGGTGAAGGGCTGCCGCTCGCGGTCGGCGTCGACGATCCGGTCCCGCCCGGCGCGGGCGACGCCGGTGACCCGGCTGTCGTAGCGGACGCGCCCGCCGAGGGCGTCGGCCAGCGGCTGCAGGTACTGCGCGACCCAGTCGCCGCCGGTCGGGTACGCGGCGCCGTCGGGGCGGGCCCAGCCGGTGGGGGCCAGCAGCTTCTCGGCGGCGGGGTCGACCACCTCGGCCCACGGCGAGAACAGCCGGACGTGCGCCCAGGCGCGGACGGCGGTGGCGGCCGACGGACCGGCCTCCAGGACGAGCGGTTCGAGGCCGCGCTCCAGCAGGTGGGCGGCGGCGGCCAGGCCGATCGGTCCGGCGCCGATGACGAGGACGGGCAGGCCGGTGGTGTCGGAGGTCATGGCGGTGGGCTCCTCTTCGCGCCGAGCGGTGCGGCAGCGGCCGCGGTCCGCCTGATTCGACAGGTGTCGATGTGCTGTCGCCCTCGACCTTGCCCGTTGGATTGGCGGGTGTCAATATAGACACATGTCGAATTCAAGGGTGGAGCTGCCGGTCCTCGCGCCGGAGGTCGTGCCGTGCTGCCCGCCGCTGACCTCGGCGGAGCTCTCCGAGGCGGACGCGGCGCGGATGGCCGCGATGTTCAAGGCGCTGGGCGACCCGGTGCGGCTGCGGCTCTTCTCGAAGGTCGCCTCGCACGAAGGCGGGGAGGCGTGCGTCTGCGACATCCAGGACGTCGGCGTCTCCCAGCCGACCGTCTCCCACCACCTCAAGAAGCTCCGCGAGGCCGGACTGCTCGCCTCCGAACGCCGCGGCACCTGGGTGTACTACCGCGTCGAGCCGTCCGTCCTCGCGGGCCTGGCCCGACTCCTCGACCTGAACCGCTGACCCGCCCCCGCGGTCAGGCGCTCCGGGCGGTGAACCTCCCGCGCCGGGCGAGCGAGACGTACACCAGGGCGATCAGCACCGGGACTTCGATCAGCGGGCCGACCACGCCCGCGAGGGCCTGGCCGGAGGTGACGCCGAAGGTGCCGATGGCCACCGCGATGGCGAGTTCGAAGTTGTTGCCCGCGGCGGTGAAGGCGAGGGTCGCGGTGCGGTCGTAGCCGAGGCCGAGCCGTCGGCCGAGGGCGAAGCCGCCGAACCACAGGAGCGCGAAGTAGGCCAGCAGCGGCAGGGCGATGCGGGCGACGTCCAGCGGCTGCGAGGTGATCGTCCTCCCCTGGAGGGCGAACAGGATGACGATGGTGAACAGCAGGCCGTACAGCGCCCAGGGCCCGATCTTCGGCAGCAGCTTCGCCTCGTAGCGTTCGCGGCCGAGTCGCTTCTCGCCGAGGCGGCGGGTCAGGAACCCGGCCACCAGCGGGATGCCGAGGAAGACGACGACGTTGAGGGCGATCCTCCCCGTCGAGACGTCGAGGCGCTCGCCCTCGCCGAGGCCCAGCCAACCGGGCAGCAGGTCGAGGTAGAACCAGCCGAGCACGCCGAACATGACGACCTGGAAGACGGAGTTGAGCGCGACCAGGACGGCGGCGGCCTCGCGGTCGCCGCACGCCAGGTCGTTCCAGATGACCACCATGGCGATGCAGCGGGCCAGCCCGACGATGATCAGACCGGTGCGGTACGCAGGCAGGTCGGCCAGGAAGATCCAGGCCAGGGCGAACATCACCGCGGGCCCGACGATCCAGTTGACCACCAGTGAGGCGGCCATCAGGCGGCGGTCGCCGGTGACGGCGTCGAGCCGGTCGTAGCGGACCTTCGCGAGGACCGGGTACATCATCACCAGCAGGCCGAGCGCGATCGGCAGCGAGATCCCGCCGACCTCGACCTCGGCGAGCGCGTCGTCCAACCCCGGAACCAGGCGGCCCAGCCCGAGGCCGAGGGCCATCGCGACGAGGATCCACACCGCCAGGTAGCGGTCGACGAAGGAGAGCCTCCCGGCGACCGACGCCGTTCCTGGACCGGCCTCGGGGGCGGGGGCGGGGGCGGGGGCGGAGACGGTGCGGGCCATCAGCAGGACCTCTTCACGTCGGCGTGGGCGCGGGCGGTGGCGGCGAGGTCGGCGAACCGCGCGGACAGCGACTCCAGCACCTCCGGCCGCAGCCGGTAGTACGTGAAGCGGCCGCACGGCTCGGTGTCCACCACGCCCGCGTCCCGCAGCACCCTGAGGTGGTTGGAGAGGTTGGTCTGGCGGGCGCCGGTCTCCGCGACCAGGTGCGTGGTGCACAGGGTCTCGCGGGCCAGCAGGGTCACGATCCGCAGCCGGAGGGGGTCGGACAGCACGCGCAACAGTTCAGTGTCGACTGACATCACCATGGGCTGATACTTTCACATCATCCACAGCTGATACGTTCTGCGGCTTCCGACACCCCACCGAAGGACCCACCCCCGCCATGACCGCCGCCGCGCCGCGCGCCTCCGTGCTGTTCGTCTGCGTCCACAACGCCGGCCGCTCCCAGATGGCCGCGGCCTTCCTCACCCACCTCGCCGGTGACCGCATCGAGGTCCGCTCCGCGGGCTCCGCCCCCGGCCACCGGGTCAACCCGGCCGCCGTCGCCGCGATGGCCGAGGTCGGCATCGACATCTCCGACCGGCGGCCGAAGGTCCTCACCGCCGAGGCCGTCCGCTCCTCCGACTACGTCATCACCATGGGCTGCGGCGACGCCTGCCCCTACCACCCCGGCACGCACTACCGGGACTGGCCCCTGGACGACCCGGCCGGCCAGGGACTCGAGGCCGTCCGCCCCATCCGCGACGCCATCCGCGCCCGCGTCGAGGAACTCGTCGCCGAGATCGACTCGGCTTCCTGACGGCCGCCCGGGCCCGGGCGGCCGCCGAGGAGCCGATGGGGACTCAGCAGACCTGGTGACGGGTGCCGGCGGCGACGGCGCGGAGCTTGTCCGGGTTGGCCACGTTGTGGACGGCGCAGATCCGGCCCGCCGGGTCGAAGTCGAAGGTCATCGTGGCGATCACCCGGTCCGGAGCGTGGAAGACCAGGCCCGGGCCGCCGTTGACCGAGGTGAGTTCCGCCCGCATCCGTTCCGGTCCGACGCCCTGGTAGGTCGCGGTGCCGAGGGCGGCGAACCAGCGGGCCACGGTCTCCGCGCCGACGACCGGCTTGAGGGCCTGGCGGACCTTGCCGCCGCCGTCGGTCCACAGCGTCACGTCCGGGGCGAGCAGCTCCATGAGGGTGTTGAGGTCGCCGCCCGTCGCCGCCGCGAGGAAGCGCTCGGTGACGTCGCGGCGGCGGGCGCGGTCCGCGGGGAAGCGGGGCCGCCGGGCCCGGACGTGCTCGCGGGCGCGGTGCGCGGCCTGCCGGACCGCCGCCTCGGAGCGGTCCACCGCCTGCGCGATCTCCGCGTGGCTGAAGGCGAAGACCTCCTTCAGCACGAAGACCGCCCGCTCCAAGGGGCTCAGCGTCTCCAGCACGAGGAGCAGGGCCGTCGAGACCGAGTCCGCCTCGACGGCGCCGTCGGCGGTGTCCGGGCCGGTGAGGATCGGCTCGGGCAGCCACGGTCCGACGTAGGCCTCGCGCCGGTGGCGGGTCGAACGGAGCTGCTCCATCGCCAGGTTGGAGACGATCCTGGTCAGGTAGGCCTTGGGGTCGGCGACCCGGGACCGGTCGGCCGCCGACCACTTGAGCCAGGCGTCCTGGACCACGTCCTCGGTGTCGGCGGCGGAGCCGAGCAGGCGGTAGGCGACGGAGAAGAGCAGGGTGCGGTACCGCTGGAAGGCGAGCTGGTCGGGGTCGGTCGGCTGCGGCTGGGTCACTTGGCGCTCCTGGTCCGGGTGTGGCGGCCGCCGTGCGGCCAGAGGGCGCCCGAGGCGGGCACCTTCTTCATGCGGGCGAAGGTCGGCCACGGCGCCGCCGTGACCGCCTCCTTGTACTTCGCGGCCCACCTGCCGGTCAGCACGATCCGGCGCGGGCTGTCGTCGGGGTGGGTGAACTGCACGACGGCGTCGTTCCGGCCCAGGCTGACGGGGGTGTGGTAGTAGCCGAACCGGAAGCGCCGGGGCTCCTTGCCGGCCAGCACCCGCAGGATCGACCGGGCCGCGTGCACGCCGGTGGGCATGCCGCCCTGGCAGGTACCGTGCATCACGCCGTAGCCCTGCCGGACCGCCGCCGCGTCGCCCACCGCGTAGACCTCCGGGTGCGAGACCGAGCGCAGCGCACCGTCGGTGACCACCCGGCCGCGCCCGTCGACGGTCAGGCCCGCGGCGGCGGCCAGCGGCGCGGCCCGGGTGCCGCTGGTCCACAGCACCGCGTCCGCCGGGACGACGGACCCGTCCGCGAGCTCGACGCCGTCCGGCCGCACCGCCGCCACCTCGACGCCGCTGCGCACCCGCACGCCCAGCCGGGCCAGCGCCGCGTCCAGGTGGGCCCGGGCCCTCGGGTGCAGGCCCGCGCCCGGCTCCCCGCGGCCCAGCAGCACCACCCGGAGGGCCGGGTACCGCTCGGCGATCTCCGCGGCGGCCTCGACGCCGGTGAGGCCGCTGCCGCCGACCACGACCGTCCCGCCGTCGAGCCGGGCCAGGCGGTCGGCGAGGAGCGCGGCGTCCTCCGGACCGTCGAGGGTGTGCGCGTGCTCGTCCGCGCCGGGCACGGCCGCGGTGTCCGCGACGCTGCCCAGGCCGTAGACCAGGGTGTCGTACCGCAGGACCCGCTCGTCGTCGACCCGGACGGTCCTCGCGTCGGCGTCCACGGCGGTGACCCGGCCCCGGACGAAGACGGCGCCGGTGCCGTCCAGCAGCTCCGGGATCCTCAGCTCGGCAGTCTCCTGGCCGGTGGCGGTCAGGTGCAGCCGGAGCCGCTCGGTGAAGGTGTCGTGGGGGTTCACCAGCGTCACCCGCAGGTCCCCGCGCTTCCGGGTGCGGGCCGCGAGCTGGATCGCCGCGGAGAGCCCGGCGTAACCGGCGCCCAGGACCAGGACCTCGTGCTGCTGCCTCGTCGCGTCCATCGCTCGCTGCCTCTTTCGTGTCGGTGGCCGCCCGCCTCGCGGACGACCACCGGACGCGAGCTGCCGCCCCGTTCGTGACACGGGGTCGGTGTGACGCCCGTCACCCTGCGGGAAGGGGCGCCGCGTGGTGGTCCGGGCAGGCGAGGGCCCGGTCGATCAGGGCGCGCAGGTCCTCGTCCTGGAGGACGGCCCGGTGGTCCTCGTACGGGGAGAGGCGCTGCTCGGACTGCTGCAGGGAGCACAGGGCCGCCCGGATCGCGGGGGTGATCGCGCCGATCGCGACCAGGCCGCCCAGGGCCCGGGTGAGGGTGCCGAAGCCGGGGGAGTCCGTGGCCGACAGCACGAAGCCTTCGAGGGCCCGGACGGCGGGGGCCTCCTCGCCGGTGATCAACCCGAGGGTGATGGTGGCGGTGAGCCTGATCCAGGGCTCGGTCCCGCTCCCGCAGAAGGGGCGGACCAGGTCGGCGTACGGGGCGGCGGCGCGACCGAAGCGGGCGAGTTCGGCGAACGGGCCGGGGGAGGACGGGGACGCGGCCCGGATCTCGGTGACGACCGAGCGCAGTTCGGCGTCACGGTCCGGACCGATGCGGGCGGCGGCCCGGCTGACGAGGAGGGGGTGGTGGGCCCGGCAGGTGGCGAGGGCGGGGAGGGCGGGGGCGGCGGCCGGGCCGATCGCCTTCAGGACGGCGAGGGCGTCGGAGCCGGTGCGCGGGTCGGAGAGCAGGGGGAGGAGTTCGGGCAGGGTGGGCAGGGCGTCCTCGCCCCAGCAGCGCAGCACGGTGAGGAACGGGCGGGTCGCGCCGCCGTCGGGCCCGCCGTCGCGCAGGGCCGCGCGGATCGCGGGGAGCAGCGCGGGCGCCTGCGCCCGGAGCGGCACCAGGACGTGGGGGATGCCCGGCTGGAAGGAGGAGCGCCGCCCGTCCTCCTCCTGGACGCGGAGCTGTTCGACCAGGCCGGGCAGGGCGCGCGGGTCGCCGGTGCGGACCAGCGCCCAGCGGGCGAAACCGCCGACGGTGCCGCCCAGTTCGGGATCGTCGGCGGTGTCGTCGAGCAGGGCGACGAGCCGGTCGGCGTACGGGGCGGCGGCCGGACCGAGCAGGGCGAGGAGGTGGGCGGCCCGCAGCCGGACCGGGCCGTCCGGGTCGTCCAGCAGGGCGCCCGCGACCGGGAGCAACGCGCTTGCGGTGGAACGGCGTTGGAGGAACTCGCGGCACAGCACGTCGAGGGCCTCCCGGCGTAGCGGGGCGTCGTGGAGCGGGTCGGTCGCCGCGAGCAGGCGCAGGGGGAGGGCGAGGCGGGCGGCGGGGTCGTGTTCCAGGCGTCGGTGGATCCACCGGAACGCGGCCTCGCGGTCGACGGGGAGCGCGTGGTGCGGCCGGTACCAGACCTCGGCGAACCGGTCGCGGAGCGTGGGATCGGCGAACACCTCGACCAGCCGGTCGAGTTGGCGCACCGCCAGATCGCGGTCCAGGGCGGCGGCGACGTACACGGCCGCGGCCCACAGCACCGGGTCGTCGCCGCCCAGCAGCGGTGCCGGCAGCGGCTCCAGCAGGGCGGCGAGGCGGGTGTCCGGGGCGGTCGCGGTCGCGGCGTCAGCGAGTGCGAACAGGGCCGGGAGCCGCACCGCCGGGTCGGGTTCGGTGCGCGGGCGGTCCAGCAGTTCGGCGGGGGAGGCCTCCGGCGGGAGGGTGGCGCGCCGCACCGCCGGGTTCGGGTCGGTGCGCAGGGCGCGGGCGCGGGCCAGGTCCGCCCCGTTCAAAGGGGAGAGGTCCAACGAGGCCAGCAGGGAGGCGAGCTCGGCCCGGGCGACGATCCGCGGATCGGCGGCGAGGGTGACGACGAACGGAAGGGCGACGGCCGCCACGGAGGGGGCGGGCCGACCGGGGAGCGGTTGCAGGTGGCCGAAGAGCGCCGCGCAGTCGGCCTCCGTGGAGCCGGGCCCGGCGCAGGCGATCCGGCGCAGGGCCTGCGGCACGTCCCGGACCGGCCGCGCCGGGTCGGCGGTGCCGAACTCGTGCCAGGCGACCGCGTCCAGCGCTGCCAGGAACGCCGTCGTCCGGGGGAGCCAGTTCTCGTTCGGGTCCGTCACGGCTGCCATTCTCCGGCCGGGCGGCCCGCCCCGTCACCCGGAATTCGCCGGATCCACCGGTCCCGCCGGGTCGGTCGGGACGGTCAGCGGCCAGGAGTCGAGGTCGCGGTAGCGCAGTGGGGCGGGGGTGCGCAGGGGGGTGCTGCCGACGAGGTGGAGGCGGGGGGTCCACCAGGGGCGGCCGGTGAAGTCGGCGAGGGTGGCGGCGCTCGCGGGGATGCCGACGGGGTCGTCGCGGCGGGCGCGGGCCAGGGTGAGGTGGGGGTGCAGGGGACGGTCGCGGAAGGCGAGGCCGTGGGCGCGGACCAGGGCGCGGATGTCGGCGGCGAGGCGGTGCAGCCCGGCGAGGTCGCCGTCGACGCCGCTCCACAGCAGCCGTTCGTCGAAGTGCCCGCTGCCGCGCAGGCCCAGCCGCAGGGCGGGCTGCCCGGCGGCGCGGTCGGCCAGCGCCGCGTGCAGCGGCGGCACGGCGGTGGCGGGGAGTTCGCCGAGGAAGGCGAGGGTGATGTGCCAGTCCTCGATCCGGTTCCAGCGCAGCCGCGGGTGCGCCTCGTACGCGGGCCGCAGGGCGCGGGCGAGTTCGTCCTTGGCCTCGTCGGGCGGGGCCAGCGCCACGAAGACGCGCAGGGTCGGGGGCGCGGGGTGTCCGTCCGGCGGGGGGTGCTCGTCCACCAGGGATTTCTAGCACCCGTCGGCCCCCCGTCGATCCGCGGAGCCCGGCCGGTCGACAATGTGCTCCGGTGGGTGCGGTCGGGGAACGGGGAGAGGCAGATGGAGTTCGTGGGGATCGTCGGCAGCCTGCGCGCGGGATCGATCAACCGGCAGGTGGCGCTGACCGCCGCCGACCTGTGCGGGCCGGGGACGTCCCTCACCCTGTACGAGGGGCTGGCCGGGCTGCCCTACTTCGAGCACGACGTCGAGCTGGCCGGGCCGCCGGAGTCCGTTCTGGACTTCCGGGCCCGGCTGGCGGCGGCCGACGCCGTGCTGATCGCCTGCCCCGAGTACGCGGCGGGCATGCCGGGCGTGCTGAAGAACGCCCTGGAGTGGGTCGTCGGCGGGGGCGAACTCGTCGACAAGCCGGTCGCCGTGGTCACCGCCTCCCCGGCCGTCACCGGCGGCGAGCGGGCCCGGGCCTGGACCACCGAGACGCTGCGGATGATGGGCGCGGACGTCCTGCCCGAGTCGATGTCCGTCCCGAAGGCGGGCACCAGGCTCAAGGACGGCCGGGTCGGCGACGAGACGCTGCGCGAGCAACTGCGGGGCGTGCTGGCGGCGATGGAGGCCGCGGCGCTGACGCGGCGCTGACGCGGAGCCGGGGAGCGTACTCGGTCGTGATCGAGGTGTGCTCCCGGTGAGGTCCTCGATCCGGATCATGGCGCCGCGGAGGTGGCGGCCGGCGAGGCGGCTCTCGGGTGCCTTGTCGTACCGGGTGGCGATGCCCCGCCGGGCCTTCGGCCGGTTGACCGGGCGTTCGACGGTGTTGCGGCCCGTGGAGAGCCCGGCGGCCCTCCACCGCCGGAAGCGGTTGTGGACCGTCGACCCGGCGCCGAACCCGCCCGGCGCCTCCCGCCGCTGACTGCCTGCGCCACCGTTCCGGGTACGGGCCGTACTCGCCGAGCGGCAGGTCCGACTCGTGAACTCCCGCTCGGCGTCAGTCAGTTGTACGCGCGTCACGCGAAATGGTCCACATGGGCTCCGCGGGCCGTGGCGGGGGCGCCGACGGGGGCTCAGGCGGGACGGGACGGTTCGTTCGTCCTGGCCCGGCGGCCGACGTGGGCCGCTGCGGCCAGGGCGGCCGCGACGGCCGCCGGTGCGAGGCAGGCTCCCCCGTACAGGACGACCACGGACAGTCGCTGCGAGCTGTCCGCGACCGCGAGCGCGAGGTTCGTCAGCCAGGGCAGGGGCGCGAGGAGCACCCCGGCGGCCCGGAGGCCGTCGGGACGGCGCCCGGACAGGCGCAGCAGCAGGAGCACGGCGGTCACCGTGCACTGCCAGAGCGTGAGCGTGCTGACGTACGACAGGGGCAGCGGGCCGAGGAACGGGATCCCGTAGCGGATCACCGCGATCATCGGGACCGCGATGCCCAGGGCGAGGCCGACGGCCTCCCGCCTTCCCCGCGCCGTGGTGTCCACCAGGTCGGTCGGCGCGAGGAGGAGCAGCGCGCCGACGATCGCCGGGACGACGATGCAGTAGACCTGCCACAGGGTGTCCACCGGCTCCAGGAGCTGGAGGCCGATGCCGGTGAGCGCGGCGAGCGCCCCGGTGGTGCGGGCCGCCCTCCAGCGGCCCGCGAGGGCGAACGCGAGGGCCAGGAGCCAGGGCAGGCTGTCGGCCAGCAGCAGGACCGCCGCCAGGACGGCTTGGCCGAGGCCGAGGTTGGGGAACGGGTGGCGGATCCGGTGGACCGCTTCGTACGACTGCGCCGGGAGGAAGGCCAGGGCGCGACCGGCGGCGATGGCGAGGGCGAGGGGCGCCGCGCCCGCCAGCAGTCGGCCGGCCGGATCGGTGGGGCCGATGCGCAGTCGCAGCCGCAGGGCGTGCGCGGCGAGGTCGACGTGCTCCCGGAGCACCTCGCGCCGGTTCAGGCCCTCGGTGGTCTCGGCGAGGACGGCGGCGATGTCCTGGCCGTGGGCGGCCCGGTAGCGATCGGGGTAGAGGCGCATCACCAGGCGCCCCGCCCGCGGTACGTCGTGGGTGGTCACGCGAGGGCTCCGTTCGGGCGCAGGCGGGCGACGGTCAGTCGGCGCTCGGCCTCGGAGGCGGCCAGGCGAAGGCGCCGGGCCTCCTCGGCCAGCAGGTCCTGGCCCTGCTCGGTGAGGGCGAAGGTGCGGCGTAGTCGGCTGTCGACCACCTCCTCGCGCTCGATCCGGACCGCGCCTTCGTGGAGCAGCCGGTCGAGCGCGGTGTAGAGGGTGCCGGTACTGAGCCTGGTGCGGCCGCCGGAGATGGCCAGCACCTCCTGGATGATCGCGTAACCGTGCCGGGGGGCATCGGCCAGCGCGGTGAGCACGAGCCTGGTCGGCTCACGGAGTTGACGTTCGGTCATGAGGGGAGCATAGGGCTACTGCCGCCATATGTCGATCATTTACCTATGGCGATCGGGAGTCCCCACCTGAGCGGAGGCGCCGCAACCGCGTGGCGGGCGGGCGCGTCCCCCGTACGAGCGCGGCGGTGCGTCCGTGCACGGGACGGTGAGGAGCGGGGTGGGCCGGTCCATGGCGGAGATGGTGGAGGGCGGCGCGGTCGCGCCCCCGAAGCGCGGGTCGGCCGGTGCGGAGCGGTCCCCTCGGGTGGTGGGCGTGGTGCCGTGGGGTGCGGCGGCGGGCGCGCTCGCCTGGGGCCTGGCAGGGGCCTGGCGAGCCGGGCACGAGGCCAACTACCCGTGGAACGTCTGGACCCCGATCGGGTACGGCGCCGTGAAGGGGGTCTTCCTCGGACTGCTGGCGGGCTGGTGCGCGACTCTGGTCCTCCGGCTGCTCGAAGACCCGGGGCGAGGGGATCCGGCCGGCCCGGCGGCCAGCGGCCCGGCCGCCACCGGCCCGGCCGCCACCGGCGCCCTGCTGGGAGGCCTCGCCCCGGGCACGGTCCGCGATTTCCTCGGGGAGCCCCGTCCCAGGACCCTCTACTACTTCGACGCGCCCCGGCCCGCTGCCGAGTGGTACTGGACGCCGCTGCTCACCGAGTGGCTGACCCAGACCCTGCTGCCCGCCCTCGGATGCGCGCTCCTCCTGGCCGCTGCCGTCCGAGCGCTGGCCCGACTCTCCCGGCCCCGGTCCTCCAACTGGGTCGCCCTCGCCCTCACCGGCACGGGGCTCCTCGTCCTCCCCGCCTGGGCGACCGCGGGCCTGCCTGCCCCGGAGGGCAACGGCGGGCACGTCGACGAGTCGGCGATGGCCACCATGACCGTCTGGGGTGTCGCGCTCGGCGTCATGGCCAGTGCGTCCGTCTCCTTGGTCCGCCTGCGCCGTACATCCCGAGGGTGACCGAGAAGCGATCATCCGACCGGTTCGCGGAGCCGGAGGACCAGGGAAGCCGGGACGACTCCTGCCCGGTGACGGTCGGCACCGACGGCCCGTACCCGAAGCGGCACACCAGCCGCTGTGCTATCCGTCCTGCCCGCGCAGTCGTGCCCTGGCGAACTCCACGGCCTCCAGGAGCCGCTGCTGGTCCTTCTTCTGGGCGCCGGTGAAAGCGACGGCGTGCGGGTGTCGGAAGATCTCCCTCCGCGGCGCCCCCTCGGGGACCGCGTGGTGCCCCGACGCCCCCCGGGTCTCGAAGAACGTGTATCCGTTCAGCCAGGCGGTGGGCGCCTCGGACACCACGTCCACGATGTCGGCCACCGGGATTTCGGTGGTACCGGCGCCCCCGATCCGGGAGAGGAGGGACCTCCGGATCTCGATCGACTCCTCGTTGACGACCACCGTGCCCGGATAGAACCGTATGGAAGTACTGAAGGGGGATGTGACGGCCATTTCCCTGTCCTCGGGCGACGGGCGCGGTCGGGGACCGGGCGAAGTCCGGCGCCCGACCGCGGAGAGCGGTTTTCCTGCGGTCGGAGATTCAGGCGACCGACGCGCCTGGAACGGCGACCTTATACCACTCCGGGCGGAGTCGGCCCGGGAGTTGATCCCGCAGGCGTCCTGCTCCGGTCCGCCCGCTGACCCGGACGAAACGGCCCGGGCCCGCCGGGTCCGCCGGGCGCCGCGTTCGCCCGGTCCCGCCGTCGACCGTCACGTACAGTGCGGCCGAAGGGGGTCCGGAAGGGCCGGGCGTCGCGCGGGCGCGCCCGGCGGGCGGGCCCGGGCGTCAGTGCTCCAGGTCGGCGCGCATCAGGGCGAACTGCTTCGCCGCGTCCGCCGGGGAGCTGGCGGGGAACAGGGCGACCGCGGCGGTGGAGGAGTCGACCCAGCCGCACAGCGCGTCGGCGCCCAGCGGGAAGCACTCCAGGTTGCCGCCGAGCGGGCCCGCCGGGTAGGCGACGGACGCGCCGGGGCTGCCGGTGGAGCCGTTGCCCGTCGCGTAGTCGATCAGGCCGCGCCACAGGTGCTCACGGCGCTTGCTCGGCTCCTCCGGCACCCCGGCGACCCCGACGAACAGCACCGGGCGGGCCGAACCGCCCGCCTTCCGGACGTAGTTGGCCTCCACCAGGGTCATCCCGTCGCGCATCTCGCCCGGGTCCACCGGCACGTCGCTCAGCTGCGCGTCCCCGGTCGCCCGGGTCAGCCCGCCCGCCGTGGCCGCCTCGGTCAGGGTGCGCTTGCCGGGGGCGGCGGACTTCGTCGCAGCGGGCGGGGACTTCGGCGCCGCGGACGGGGAGCCGGGCGCCGCCGGGGCGGAGACGGGCGCGGTCGTCGCGGCGGGGACGGCGGCGTCGCCGTCCGTGCCCTCCGGGTCGCAGGCGGCCAGGGCGAGGGTCGCGGCCAGGGCCGCGGAGGCGAACAGGGCGCGGGCGGCGAACGGTTGACGTCCGGTCATGGCGGTGGTTCTCCCGAGTGCGTGGTGACGTGCGTGGTCGAGTCGGCGCGGGCGGGCTGCTGGACCCGGGCGGCGCCACGACCAGGACGCTACGGGCGCCGGGCGCGGGGGAGCGGCGAAGACGCCGATTCCGGACCGCACCGCTACCGGACGGTGACACGTCGACAATTCGGTGGCACGAGCGGCACGAGTGGCACGGACTGCGCGGCGGCACCGAAAACCGCTTGGCCCGGCGGCGCGCTGCGGCGATGATCGGGCGGGCGCGCGCCCCGGCGGCCGCCGGAACGCCGCGCCCCGAGACCCGAGACCCGGTCGACCCAGGAGGACACTGCGTGCACCCCGATCTCACCAAGGCCCACGAACTGCTCGACGCGGGCGACCCGCAGGGCGCCGTCCGGGAGCTGCGGGCCCGCGCCGACAGCCTGACGGCCGGTGAACTGGCGCCCGCCGTCAGGCAGTTGGCCGAACTGGTGGGAATCGACGAGCTGGCCGACGCCGCCGCCGCGCTGACCGCCGCCCCGTCCGACCCCGGCGCGCTCTACGCGTACGGGTACGCCTGCATCGAGCACGGCCTGTCCGAGTTCGCCGTGCCCGCGCTGCGGCATTCACTGGACGGCGCGCTGCGCGGCGGCACCGCACCCGAGGCCAAGACGGCCGGGGCGGCCAAGCGGCGGCTGTTCGGCCGCTCCCGCCCGGCGGAGCGGGCCGTCGACCCGCGGCAGGTGCTGCTGGAGCTCGCCGTCGCGCTGGAGGACGGCGAGCGGCACGACGAGGCGGTCGACCTGCTCCGGGAGCACCGGGAGATCACCGGCGACTGGCCCGACCGCTACCTGCTGGTGCACAACGCGCTGATGGCCGGGCGGCTCGACCTCGCCCGCGAGGTCTTCGAAGGGCTCTCCGCGCCCGACGACACCTGGCAGCCCGCCGCCGACCGGATCCGCCGCACCCTGGCCCGCGCCGCCGCCGTCCCGCCCACCGGCCCGACCGACCTGCGCGGCTGGCACCACGTCCTGACCGGCGGCCTGCTCGCCACCCTCTCCCCGTACGGCTACGACGCCGGGATGACCGGCCGCTGGGCGTACCTGCAGGGCGGCTGGGACGACTGCCGGCTCGGCCTGGAGCGGCTGCGCACCGTCCTGGCGGCCGCCGGCCGCCGCCCCGCCTCCGTCGCGCTGCTGCCCGACCGCGGCAGCCGGGCGCTCGGCCTGGCCGCCGCCGAGCTGCTCGGCCTGCCCGCGGCCCCGTACCGGCCGGGCACGCCCGACGCGCTGGTCCTCGCGTACGACCTGAACGAGGTGGACGAGGAGGTGCTCTCGGCGCTGCACGAGCGGGCCCCGGGGGAGGTGCTGTACGAGCACGCCACCTGCTGGACGGACACCCCCGCGGTGTCGGCGGACGTCTGCGGGCTGCTGGTGCAGCGGATCGTCGCGCCCTGGGAGCCGCGGATGGCCGTCGGCGAGGACGGCGGCGTCACCCGTTCGCCCGCGGACGGGCGCCCGGCCGAGGAGCTGGCCCGGGAGATCCTGGCCGCCTCCGCCGAGCCCGACGAGGGCGACGGCGCCACGCCGGCCGACCCGCCGGAGGAACTGGCCCGGTTCGCGGCCCGCGCCGCCGCGACCTGGGCGACCGGCCCGCGGGACCGGATCCGCTCCGCCGGACCGGTCCGCAGCTCCCGCTTCGCCTGACCGCGGTCGGGCCGTGCGTCCGGCCCGACCACGGGCCCGGCCCGACCGCACGTCGGCCCGGCCCCCGTCGGACGGGGGCCGGGCCGGACGCGCCGTGCGGGCTACCTGCTGGTGCGGGACCTGCTCCAGGCCGGGGCGACCAGTGCGACGAACAGGACGGCGAACCCGATCTGCAGGAGGTGTCTGATCCAGTCGATCCCGCTGGTGTGGCGGACGCCGATCCAGCCGGACACCAGGTTCCCGACCAGGGCGCCGGCCGCACCCAGCAGCATGGTCAGCCACCAGGGGATGGACTGCGGCCCTCGCAGGATCAGTTTGGCGATCAGACCCAGCACGAGGCCGATCAGTAGAATCCAGATGATTTGGAACATCGAAACCCAGCCTTTCCGGTCGGGCGCCGGCGGCCTGCGACGGTGCGCCGGGCACGGCCGCCGACGGGACGGTCCGCACCAGCCATGATCGCCCGCCCGGGGCGCCCCGGCATCTCGACGATCCCCCGATCGACACGTTTGCAAAGCCCCGGCAAAGGGTAGGGGTACGACCCGAATCGGGGCCCTGGTCGATTGCGCCGCAGTGCGGTGTGGTGGGATAAACGACCTGAACCGACGTCAAGTCCTACGGGGGGACACGGCATGGCAGCGGGCTTCGGCTACGAACTCGGCGAGCTGGCGAAGATCCAGAAGGATTTCCAGTCGATCCAGCAGCGGATGGGCGAACTGTCCGAGCGGACCGGCCGGATCAAGGGCGTGATGGCCAAGGCCGTCGCCACCGACCTCGCGGCCGGCGCCCTCGGCAACGTCATCGGCTTCGGCGTGGTGGTCGCCCAGGTGCGCGAGCGGGTCGAGGCGGTCCAGCAGCGGATGGCGGCCCTGGAGGCCGTCAAGAACGAGCTCACCAAGAACCTCGGCAGCGACGTCGCCAAGCTCGGCACCATCGCCAAGCAGTACGCGGAGGCCGAGCGGCGCGCCCGCGAAGGCCTCGCCAAGCCCGGCCAGGGCGCCCACCCCGGGCAGCCCGCCGCCCCGAAGAAGCCCGGCAGCACCAAGCCCGGCCACGCGCCCAGCGGCCCGAGGAAGCCCGTGGCGACGCCGTCCGGCCCGAAGAAGCCCACCGGCGGCGCGGGCCACGGCGGCGGCCACGGCGGCAACGGCGGCCACGACCCGGTGCCGAGCGTGTCGCACGAGGGCGCGATCAAGGTCAGCCAGGTGACCTACGACGGCGCGGGGAAGTACCGCAGCGGCGAGGCCGCCTGCCGCGAGTACATCGCCCAGGCGCTGGACGCGATGGGCGTCACCGACCCGAAGGCCCGCGCGGCCTGGACGGAGGGCATGCTGACCATCGCCTCCCGCGAGTCCTCGTACAACGCGCCCGGCTCGCAGATCAACGCCTGGGACAGCAACGCCCACGGTGCGATCGTCGGCGACGGCAAGCCCGCGAACTGCTCGCGCGGCGGCTGGCAGTGCATCCCGTCCACCTTCGCGGCCAACCACGTGAAGGGCACCTCCACCGACATCTACGACCCGGTGGCCAACGTCGCGGCGTCCATGACGTACATCCGCAGCAGGTACCACGTCTCGCCGGACGGGCACGACCTGGCGAGCAAGGTGCCGCAGGCCAACCCGCACCACAAGCCGCAGGGCTACTGACCGACCGCGGCCGCCCGTCCCCGGACGGGCCGCCGCGCCCCGCGGCCGCCGCTGCCGCCCCGCGTCCGGTCCTGCCGACGCGGGGGCGGCGTGCGGCCGTCGATCTCCTCCGTCCTCGAACTCCCCAGGGATACACGTGCGTTCGCTCCGTCTCGCCGCCGCCACGGTGGCCTGCCTGTCCGCTGTCGCCCTGCTGTCGGCCTGCGACCCCGACGGCACCGACAGCGGCGACTCCGCCGCCTCCGCCGCCCCTGCGGCCTCCAGCCCGGCCGCGCCGACCTCGGGCGGGGCCAAGTCGCCCGCTCCGGCGAAGAGTTCGGCCGGGGCGGCCGGGGCCGCCGACCGGCTGCCCGCCGGGGTGTGGATCGACCCCAAGGCCGTCCCGATGAACTCCGCGCTGCACTGGAAGGCGCCCGCCTCCGCCGCCAAGCCGCTCGGCAGCAAGGGGCAGCTCCGGATCGAGACGCTCTGCAAGATCCCCCGCGACGCGTCCTTCACCGAGGTCCCGATGGTGGAGACCGCCTCGCTGGGCGCCCCCAGCGGCGACTGGGCGGCCGACGAGACGATCGCCAGCTTCGGCTCCGCGGCGAAGAGCAGCGGCCGGGCGCAGAGCGCGTTCGGCCTGCTGGGCGCCGTCGCGGCCGGGCTGAAGGCCTGCGACACCACCATGCCGGGCGCCACCGTCGCGGTCAGCAGCGACGACAGCACCTTCCTCGCGGCCACCCTTACCGTCCCGACGGCGGACGGCGGCAGCACCGAGGTGCACGAGTACCTGTCGGTGCAGGGCGGCTCGGTCGCCGAACTGACGCTGCGCGCCCAGCTGACCAAGGGCAGCCACCCGAAGACCGCCTGGTCCGCCCCCGCCGACGCCGGGCTGCTGGACACCCTCGGCAAGACGGTCTGCACCGCCCTCGGCGACTGCTGATCCGCCCTGCCCCGCCCCGCCCACCGGGCCGGTCCGCGCACCCGCGGACCGGCCCGCGGCCTTTCCCGGGCCGATAGTTGGTGAGTTCTTGACCTGCGAACCCTCGACGGATGCCTCTCACTCAGAGCTAAAATCGAAGGCGTGAGCGAGCACCCGGAACGGAACGGTCACCCGGAGCGGGACCACGCACGCGGGCCGGACGCCGAGGAGTTCGCCGACCTGCTGGTCGGCATCCAACGGCTGACCCGGCGCCGCCTGCGGGCCGGGCTGGCCGGGCCGCGGCTGCGCGGCGCCCAGGCCGAACTGCTGCGCCTGGTCGCGGACGCCCCGGGCCTGCGGGTCTCGAAGGCCGCCGAGGAGCTGTCGCTGGCCGGGAACTCGGTCTCCACCCTGGTCAACCAACTGGTCGGGCAGGGGCTGCTGCGCCGCGAGACCGACCCGGCGGACCGGCGGGCGGCGCTGCTGTACGCCACCGAGGAGGCCGTCGAACGGCTGGCCGCCTGGCGGCAGCGGCGCACCGAACTGCTCGGCGAGGTGCTGGCGGAACTGGACGGCGCGGACCGGGCGGCGCTGGCCGCCGCCCTGTCCGCGCTGCGGGCGGTCGCGGCGGGGCTGCGCGCCCCCGGGGGCGGCGAGGGGAAGGCGGAGGCATGACCGAACAGGAGCAACCGGCGGTCCGGTGCCGGGAGTTGGCGTACAGCTTCCACCGCGGCCGGGGCAAGGGCCCGGTGGTCCGGGCGGTGGACGGGGTCGACCTGGAGGTGCGCCCCGGCGAGGTGTTCGGGCTGCTGGGGCCGAACGGCGCGGGCAAGACCACCACCATCCGGGTGATCACCACCCTGCTGCCGACGGCGCGCGGCATGGTCGAGGTGTTCGGCCACGACTGCGTGGCCGAACGCACCGAGGTGCGCCGGCTGCTCGGCTACGTCCCGCAGGCGCTGTCCGCGGACGCCGGGCTGACCGGCCGGGAGAACGTCGCCCTGTTCGCCCGGGTCTTCGACGTGCCCCGCGCCGAGCGCGCCGCCCGGGTCGCCCAGGCGCTGGCCGCCGTCGACCTGACCGAGGCCGCCGACCGGATGGCCGGGACGTACTCCGGCGGCATGGTGCGCCGCCTGGAGCTGGCCCAGGCGCTGGTCAGCGCGCCCCGGCTGCTGGTGCTGGACGAGCCCACCATCGGGCTGGACCCGATCGCCCGGGCGGGCGTGTGGGAGCGGGTGGACGCGGTGCGCCGGGCCACCGGCATGACGGTGCTGGTCACCACGCACTACATGGACGAGGCGGACCGGCACTGCGACCGGATCGCCCTGATGGACCGCGGCCGGATCCGGGCGCTCGGCACCCCCGAGGAGCTCAAGGCACGGGTCCGCGCCGAGAGCGCCGACGGCCCGGCCCGGCAGGAGCCCACCCTGGACGACGTGTTCCGGCACTTCTCCGGCCGCGCGCTGACCGACGACGCCAAGGAAGGGGAGTTCTCGGATGTCCGCCGCACCCGCCGCACCGCCAGCCGAGTCGGCTGAACACCCGCCCGCCGGGCCCGAGTTGGACCTGCTGCTGGTGCCGCCGAAGGCCCGCACGGGTTGGCGGCTGGTCCCGGCCCGGGTGGGCGCGATGTGCGCCGTCGAGCTGCAGAAGCTGCGGCACGACCGCACCGAGCTGTACACCCGGGCGGTCCAGCCCGCGCTCTGGCTGCTGATCTTCGGCGAGACCTTCACCCGGCTGAAGGCCATCCCGACCGGCGGCATCCCGTACCTGGACTACCTGGCGCCCGGCATCATCGCGCAGTCCGCGATGTTCATCGCGATCTTCTACGGCATCATGATCATCTGGGAGCGGGACTCCGGGGTGCTCACCAAACTGCTGGTCACCCCGACCCCGCGGGCCGCCCTGGTCACCGGGAAGGCCTTCGCCGCGGGCGTGAAGGCGGTGATCCAGGCCGCCGTGGTGGTGGTGCTGGCCGCGGTGCTGGGCGTCGGGATGACCGCGAACCCGCTGCGGCTGCTGGGCGTCGCGGTGGCGGTGGTGCTGGGCTCGGCGTTCTTCTCCTGCCTGTCGATGACCATCGCGGGCATCGTGCTGACCAGGGACCGGCTGATGGGCATCGGGCAGGCCATCACCATGCCGCTGTTCTTCGGCTCCAACGCGCTGTACCCCGTCGACCTGATGCCCGGCTGGCTGCAGGCCGTCAGCCGGGCCAATCCGCTCAGCTACCAGGTGGACGCGCTGCGCGGGCTGCTCATCGGCACCCCGTCCCACCTGGCCCTGGACTTCGGCGTGCTCGCCCTGGCCACCGGGCTCGGCATCGCCGCCGCCTCCGGCCTGCTGGGGCGCCTCGCCCGCTGAACGGCCCGCCCGGCGGCACCGGGTGCAGCGTCCGCCGCGCCCGGGCCGCCGAGTCGCGCATCGCCCGGCAGGCGGTCCGGCACCCGCCCGAGGTGGTCCGCGGCCCGCTGGGGTGACCCGGCGACGGCCCCCTCGGCAGCGGCCGGTCGCGTCGCGGGCGACCGCGCCCGGCCCGCTCCGCTCCTGCGCGAGGACCGTCACCGGCTCCGGCCCCGTGGCCTTGCGGCCCGCCGTCGGGCGATGAGACGTGCGGTCGGGGGGAAGGGGCCGCCCGGGGAGGCGGGGCCGGACAGGGGCCCGCGACGCCGGGGCCGGACGGGCCGCTCAGCCGGGGCCGGAGGGCCGCCGATCCGGATGGGCCTCCTGCCAGGCGGCCATCGAGGCGTCCCAGTCGGCGGCCGTCAGGGCGATCAGCGAGGCCGGGAACAGGCCGTCCTCCTCCTTGGCGATGTGCTCGTGCAGCTCCTCGAACGCGGTCAGCAGCGCCGCCCGGTCGGTCGGCGACGCGAGGTCGGTGGCGGCGAGCAGCGCCGCCAGCCCGCGGTGCTCGGCCTCCAGGGCGTCGACGTACCCGGCGAACTCCGGGTCCCCGCGCATCACCCGGAACAGCCCGCCCTCCTCGCCCCGCCAGTGCGAGGCCAGCTCGGCCAGCAGCGGCGGCAGCAGCGCCCCCGCGGCGGCGGGATTCCCCGCCTCCAGCAGCCGGGCGATCTCCCCGGTCAGGTCGGTGGCGGCCTCGTGCTCCCGGATGAAGTCCTTGATCAGCGGGATCTCACGGCACCCGCAGTAGTGGCACATCCCGCCAGTCTCACCGCCCCGGCCCGCCCGGACCCCGAACGGCACGCCACCGACGGCGGCGGACGGGGCGCGGCGGGTTCGCCCTCGACTTTGCCCTCGACCTGGTCGAGGGCCCTAGCGTCGGCGGCCATGGGAACCACCGTCACCACCCCCGCCGCGCTGCCCCGGACGTACCTGTGGTGGCTCGCGGGGACGCGCGCCTCGGCCGTCGGGGACGCCGCGCTCGCCACCGCCCTCGGCTGGACGGCCGCCGGGCACGGCGGGGCGACCGCCGGGCTGGTGCTGACGGCGGTCACCGTGCCGCGCACCGCGCTGCTGCTGTTCGGCGGGGCGGTGGCCGACCGGTTCGGGGCCCGGCGGACGGCGCTGGCCGGGGACGGGGCGATGCTGCTGGTCGTCCTGGTGCTGGCCGCGGTCGACCGCACCGCAGGGAGCGCGCCGTGGACGCTGCTGGGCTTCGCCCTGCTGATCGGCACCGTCGACGCCTTCCAACTGCCCGCGAGCGGCGCCCTGCCGCGGCTGCTGGTGGCGCCCGAGCAGGTGCCGCGGGCGCTGGCGCTCCGGCAGGCGGGCGGCCAGGCGGCCGTGCTGCTCGGGGCGCCACTGGGCGCGCTGCTGGTCGGGGCGGCTGGGCTGGCCGCCACCGCGCTGGCCGACGCGGCGACCTTCGCCGCCGTGCTGGCCGTGACGCTGCGGATCCGCCCCTCGGCCGGGCCGCCGCACCCGCCCGCCGACCCCGGCCCCGCCCTCGGCCCCGGCGGGCTGTTCGCGGGGGTGGTCGACGGGGTACGGGTGGCCTGGCGCGGCAGGGTGCTGCGCTCCGCCCTGGCGCTGGCCGCGGTCGCGGCGGCGGGGGTGCTGCCGGTGGTCGCACTGCTGGGTCCGCTGCTGGTGCGCGAGCGGGGCTGGGACGCGGGCGCGGCCGGGCTGCCCGCGGCCGGGCAGGCGGTCGGGATGCTGGTCGCCGCGCTGGTCGCCGCCCGCCGCGGCACCCTGTCCCGCCCCGCGCTGGGCGCCGGTCTCGGCCTGCTGGCCGCCGCCCTCGGCACGGCCGGGCTCGCGGCCGCGGGCACCCCGCTCGCGGCGGCCGCCGCGGCCGCCGCGGTGGGGGCCGGTTCGAGCGGCTTCGCCGTGCACCTGGGGCCGGTCGTCCTGGGCGGGGCCCCGGCGACCCACCTGGCCCGGCTGCAGGCGCTGCTGACGTTCGTGCAGAGCGCGGCCCTGGCCCTGGCCAACCCGGCCTGGGGCGCCCTCGCGGCCGGGTTCGGCGCCCCGGTGGCGCTGCTGGGCTGCGCGCTGCTGACGGGCGCCGCAGGCGGGGCGGCGCTGTTGGTGGCGGGGGCCGGGCGGCGCTGAGGGGGCGACAGCTCCCGCCCCGGGGTTGGTGGTTGCGGAAAGATCTTTCGGCAAGTGGGCGGGATTTCCGCCGGAATGCCCGCCGATGCGCAGCGTCAAGGAGTCTTTACAGGCAGGTCATGCCTCAGTAACCTCCTGGAAGTTCTTGCATGTTCTTGCGCAAGCCACCCCACCCACCCCCTGCCGCGAGGCAGTTCCCCACGCCCGCGGCCCCGGCAGCGAGGGACACCCCCTTGACCAGACGAGCACGGCACCGACGGCGCCCCACCGCCGTCGTGCTCACGGCAGTGGCGGCACTCACCGCCGGTCTGCTGTCCACGAACCCACTCGGCGTCACCGCGAGCGCGGCGACCGGCACCACGGCGAGCGGCGGCAACACGGCCACCGTCTTCTACTACACCAAGACCCGCAACTGGTCGGCGTACGACCTCCACTGGGCCCCGGACGGCGGCACCTGGACCACCGCGCCGGGCACCGCCATGGAGGCGGCCTGTACCGACTGGGTGAAGAAGACCGTCGACCTGGGCGCCGCCACCGGGCTGCAGGCGACCTTCACCAACGGCTCCGGCACCTGGGACAACAACGGCGGCAAGAACTATGTCCTGGGCACCGGCACCGTGGTGGTCAAGGACGGCGTGATCGCCCACAGCGACCCCTGCGGCACCGACAACGGCGGTACCACCACGCCGAGTTCGAGCCCCGCCCCGAGCCAGTCGACGACCGGCGCGAGCACGACCGTCTACTACTACACCAAGACCCGCAACTGGTCGGCCTACGACCTGCACTACGCCCCCGACGGCGGCACCTGGACCACCGCGCCGGGCGTCGCGATGGAGGCGGCCTGCACGGACTGGGTGAAGAAGACCGTCGACCTGGGCGCCGCGAACGGGCTGCAGGCGACCTTCACCAACGGCTCCGGCACCTGGGACAACAACGGCGGCAAGAACTACGCCCTCGGGACGGGCGCGGTGACGGTCAAGGACGGCGTGGTCGGCAGCACCGCGCCGTGCGCCACCGGCAGCCCGAGCCCGAGCCCGAGCCCGAGCCCGAGCGCGTCCGCGTCCGCCAGCCCGAGCGCGTCCGCGTCGGCGAGCGCCAGCCCGTCCCCGTCCGCGAGCAGCAGCGCCCCGGCCGGTAAGAGCGCCACCGTGTTCTACTCGACCGCCGTGGTCGGCTGGAGCATCGTCAACCTGCACTACGCCCCGGCGGGCGGGGCGTGGACGGCGGTGCCGGGCGTCGGCATGACGCTCGCCTGCCCCGGCTGGTACAGGCGGACCGTCGACCTGGGCTCCGCGGCCACCATGGCGGCGACGTTCAACAACGGCAACGGCACCTGGGACAACAACAACGGCGTCAACTACGTCGTCCCGGCGGGCGTCAGCACCGTGCAGAACGGCAAGGTCACCGCGGGCGCCGCCGACCCGTGCGCGGCCGTCGTCCCCGACACCACCGCGCCGGGCGTCCCGGCCGCGGTGAACGCCTCCGCGACCGACACCTCGATCGTGCTGACCTGGGAGCCGGCCACCGACAACGTCGGCGTGACGGGCTACCAGGTCACCCGCAGCGGCGGCACCAAGGGCAGCTCGGTGATCAACGTCGGCTCGACGGTGTACTCGGACACCGGCCTGGAGGCGCGCACCGTCTACACCTACACCGTCAAGGCGCTGGACGCGGCCGGGAACGTCTCCGCCGCCTCCGCCGCCGCGGTCGCCACCACCGGGGACGCCCCGCCCGCCGCCAAGCCCGGCGAGATGATCGGCACCGACCCGCGCAAGGACCCGATCTACTTCGTGCTCACCGCCCGGTTCTACGACGGCGACACCTCGAACGACCGGGGCGGCAACCAGGACGTGAAGTCCGGCAACGCGGCCAACAACGACCCGATGTTCCGCGGCGACTTCAAGGGCCTGGTGCAGAAGCTCGACTACGTCAAGGGCCTCGGCTTCTCGGCGATCTGGATCACCCCGGTGGTCCTCAACCGCTCCGACTACGACTACCACGGCTACCACGGCTACGACTTCTACAAGGTCGACCCGCGGCTGGAGTCGGCCGGCGCCTCCTACCAGGACCTGATCAACGCCGCCCACGCCAAGGGCATCAAGATCTACCAGGACGTGGTCTACAACCACAGCTCCCGCTGGGGCGCCAAGGGCCTGTACGTGCCCACCGTGTACGGCGTCCGGGACGCCCAGTGGTCCTGGTACTACGACGAGAAGCAGCCCGGCTTCGAGTACGACGGCCTCACCGTCGAGCCGAAGAGCGGCAAGTCGTACTACAACGGCGACCTGTGGTCGACCACCCAGCCCAGCGGCCAGACCTGCGTCGGCTGGGGCACCCCGACCCAGTACAAGAGCCCCGAGGGCTACACCATCTACAACTGCCAGTGGCCGAGTCCGACTTCGGGCATGTTCCCGTCGAAGTACTACCACACCTGCTGGATCGGGAACTGGGAGGGCGAGGACTCGCGCTCCTGCTGGCTGGCCGACGACCTGGCCGACTTCAACACCGAGAACGCCGAGGTCCAGAACTACCTGATCGGCGCGTACAACAAGTACATCGACATGGGCGTGGACGGCTTCCGGGTCGACACCGCCGTGCACGTCCCGCGCGTCACCTGGAACCGGCGCTTCCTGCCCGCGATCCAGCAGCGCGTCACCCAGGACTGGGGTCCGGCCAAGGCGCAGAACTTCTTCGTCTTCGGCGAGGTCGCCGCGTTCGTCAACGACAAGTGGAACCGCGGCTCGGTCAACCACTCCGCGCAGTTCTACACCTGGAAGGAGCGCAAGGACTACACCGCCGACGACGTGCAGGCCGCCCTCGACCAGTACAACTACGAGGAGCAGCTCGGCACCGGCAACCAGCCGACGTCCACCAACGCCTTCCTGGACGGCAACACCTACCACGCGCCCGACCACTCGAAGTTCTCCGGCATGAACATCATCGACATGCGGATGCACATGAACTTCGGTGACGCGCACAACGCGTTCGGCAACGGCAAGGACTCCGACGACTCCACCAACGACGCCACCTACAACGTGGTGTACGTCGACAGTCACGACTACGGGCCCAACAAGTCCACCGTGCGCTACACCGGCGGCACCGAGGCGTGGGCCGAGAACATGGCGCTGATGTGGACCTTCCGCGGCATCCCCACCCTGTACTACGGCTCCGAGATCGAGTTCCAGGCCGGGAAGCAGATCGACTGCGGCCCGTCCTGCCCGCTCGCCACCACCGGCCGGGCGTACTACGGCGACAAGATCGCCGGGAACGTGACGGCCAGTGACTTCTCGGTGGTCTCCTCGGCCGACGGGGCCGTCGCCACCACCCTGCAGCAGCCGCTGGTCAAGCAGGTGCAGCGGCTCAACCAGATCCGCCGGGCGATCCCCGCCCTGCAGATGGGCCAGTACTCCACCGAGGGCGTCAGCGGCGGCATGTCGTTCAAGCGCCGCTACACCGACGCCGCCAGTGGCGTCGACTCCTTCGCGCTGGTCACCGTCACGGACGCCGCCACCTTCACCGGCGTCCCCAACGGCACCTACAAGGACGCCGTCTCCGGCGACGTCCGCACCGTCACCAACGGCACGCTCTCCGTCGCCGCCCCCGGCAAGGGCAACCTGCGGGTCTACGTCCTCGACCTGGGCGGCAAGAACGCCGCCCCGGGCAAGGTCGGCACCGACGGCCCGTACCTGAAGTAACGCACCGTCAGCGGGGGCGGCGGGAACTCCCGTCGCCCCCGCACGCGCGGATCAGCGCGGCGACCGGTCGGCCGCGACGGCGCCCCACAGTTCGGCGATCCGGCCCCCGGCGACGCGGAACACCTCCAGCATGGTCGTCCCGGCCCCGGCCGCCTCCCCGCCCCGGTGGACCGTCGAGCGCAGCGCCACCCGGTCGCCGTCCACCAGCACGTCCTCGACGACGGTCCGGATCGCCGGGTCCGCCGCGAACATCGCCGTCCACGCCGCCTTCACGGCGTCGACGCCGCCGCGCAGCGGGTGGCTGTGGAAGTCGGGCGCGAAGATCCGGTCCGCGGCCGCGACGTCCCGGGCGTTGAACGCCTCGTGCATGCGCAGGGCGAGACGACGGGCATCCGTATCCACCACGAGTCCCCCTGTGATCCGTGTGCCGCTGGCCACCGCGCCGGTGTCCGCCGGGTCCCTGTCCGTCGCGTCGGTGTCCGTCGCGCCGGTGCTCACCTCGGCTGCTGCTCGGCGATCGCGGCCCAGTCGTCCGCCGCGCGGCCGTCGGCGATCGCCCGGTCGAACACGCCCGCGAGCAGTTCGCCGAACGGCAGCGGGACGCCCTGACCGGCGGCCGCGTCCAGGGCGAGGTGGAGGTCCTTGCGGCCGAGCACGGTGGTGAACCCGGCGGGCCGGTACCTCCGTCGGGCGATCATCGACCCGTAGCCGGAGTAGACGGGGCCGGGGAAGAGCGTCGAGGCCAGCAGTTCGACGAACTGCTCCGGGTCGGCACCGGCCGCGTCGGCGACGCTGACCGCCTCGCCGAGCGACTGGATCGCGCAGGCGATCAGGTAGTTGCCCAGGACCTTGGCGGTGTTGGCCTGTTCGGGCCGCTCGCCCAGCCGCCAGGTGCGCGAGCCGATCGCGTCGAAGAACGGCTGGACCCGGTCGAGGAGTTCGGGTGCTCCCGCCGCGAGGACGTTCAGCGCACCGGCCTCCGCGACGGCGACCCGGCCGAACACCGGGGCGGCCACGTAGCCGACCCCGTGCTCGGCGTGCGCCCGCGCGGCCCGGCGGCCCAGTTCGACGCTCACCGTGGCCGCGTTGACGTGCACCGCCCCGGGCCGGGCCCGGGCCAGGACGCCGGAGTCCAGGAAGGTCTCCGTGAAGGCGGCGTCGTCGGACAGGACCGAGAACGCCACCGGGCACTGCAGGGCCTCCGCGACGGACGCGGCGCGCTGGGCGCCGTCCCGCACGAGTTCCTCCGCGGGTCCCGCCGATCGGTTCCACACCACGGTCCGGTGCCCCGCCCGCACCAGGTTCCGCGCCATCGCCCGCCCCATCCCGCCCAGACCGACGACCGCGACCTCGCCCATTTCCCGACCTCCCGCATGTGAACCGTCTGCATGTGAACCGTCTGAGACGGTTCACATGATGGCGCGCGCCGACGCCTTTGTCGAACCGGCTAAGCTGGTTCAGCTGGGTTCGTGGTGGTGCCCGCGGAAGGGAGAGGCCGTGGAGGCCCGTCGACTGTTCCGGCTGGACAACGAGGTGCTGGCGTTCCGCTTCACCGCCACGGTGAGCGACCGGGCCGGCGCGGCACCCCGGGAACGGCTCACCGACCCCGGCCGGCTCGCACTCTGGCTGCACGCCGCCGGGCTCGGCGTCCCCGGCGTCTCGCCCGCCGAACTCCAGGACGCGCTCGCCCTGCGGGAGGCGATCTACCGCGCCGGGCTGGCCGTCGCCGCCGCCCGGCACCCCGACCCCGTGGACGCGGCGGCCCTGAACGCGGCGGCCACCGCCGGACGGCCCTGCCCCGGCCTCCGCGACGGACTCGCGGTCTGGCGCCTCGGCTCGGAGGATCCGGTGGCGGACGCGCTCGCCGTGCTCGCCGCCGACGCCGTCCGGGCGCTCGGCGGCCCCGACCGCAGCCGGGTCAAGGCCTGCGAGGGCCCCGACTGCGCGGGCCTCTTCCTCGACACCAGCCGTGGCGCGAACCGCCGTTGGTGCTCCATGAACACCTGCGGCAACCGGGTCAAGAAGGCCCGGCTCGCCGACCGGTAGCCGACCTCACCTCCACGCGGCCCGCAACGGCTAGCGTGTCCGCATGGACGCGCCCCGACACCTGACCGACGACGAGGGCAACCCCGTCCGTCTGCCGCCCGCCGTCCGCCGCGTGGTCTCGCTCGTCCCCTCGCTCACCGAGGCCGTCGCCACCACCGCCCCCGGCCTGCTGGTCGGCGCCACCGACTGGTGCACCCACCCCGCCGGGCTCGACGCGGCCCGGATCGGCGGCACCAAGAACCCCGCGCTGCAAGCGATTCGCGCACTCCGCCCCGACCTGGTCGTCGCCAACGAGGAGGAGAACCGCGCCCCCGACCTGGCCGCGCTGCGCGCCGAGGGCCTCCCGGTGTGGACCACCCGGATCCGCAGCCTCGACCAGGCCCTCGACTCACTGCACCGCCTGCTCGTCGACGCCCTCCAACTCCCTTGCCCCGACTGGCTGTCGGCCGCCCACCGGGCCTGGGACCTCCCGCCCCGGCCCCGCGCCCGCCGCGCGATCGCCCCGATCTGGCGCCGCCCCTGGATGGTCCTCGGTCGCGACACCTTCGCCGCCGACCTGCTCCGCCGCCTCGGCGTCGACCTGCTCCCCGCCGACCACCCCGACCGCTACCCCCGCCTCACCCTCCCCGAACTCCATGCCCTGGAGCCCGAGTTGGTGATCCTCCCGGACGAGCCCTACCGCTTCACCGCCACCGACGGCCCCGAGGCCTTCCCCGCCCTCCCGTACGTCCTGCTCCCCGGTCGCCACCTCACGTGGTACGGCCCGTCGTTGGTGCGGGCCCCGGCCGTTCTCGGTGCCCGTCTGGCCGTCAGCTCGCGCAGTGCGGGTTGACCGCCCAGAAGTAGAGGGTGCCGCCGTCGGGGGCCAGCAGGAAGTGCGGTGCGCCGGAGGAGGATCGGTCGTCCAGGGCCGGGGTGCTCAGCCAGGTGTCGACGGGGTGGTCGAGCAGGGCGGCCAGTTCGGCGGGCGGGCGGTGGTCGGCGGGGGCGGGTGTCCAGGTGGCGGTTCCACGCAGGCGGGCCGCCTCGTCGGCGGACAGGCGGGCGATGCCGTCCAGGGCGTGGTCGGTGGGGCCGGGGACGCGGGAGTTCTGGACGCCGAGGGCGCGGTACGTCCAGTGGACGCTCTCGGCTTCGGCCGGGAGGGTGGCGCACTTCGCCAACAGCTGCGGGTCGGTGCGGACTTCGGCGGCCTGCTGCTTCGGCGCGTCGTCCTGGCCGCAGGCCGTCGCGGCGAGGGCCAGGAGGAGGGCCGGAGCGGCGAGGAGGGTCGTTCGGCGTGCCCTGCGCATGGATCTCCTCGCCTTCCCGGTCCGGCAGTTGCGCCGGTTCTCGTCGCGGGGACGGTCGTGCGGCGCGGTGCGGTTCCGGGTCGGGATCGGTGCGGTCCCGCCGACCGCGGGCGTGACGGTGGCCCGGGCGGTCGACTTCACCGCCCCGCAAGGGCCTTGTGGCGTTCGACGGCGGCCTCGCCGAGGGCGACCCTGGCGCGCCGAACTGGCCGCCCGGCAGCACGGCGTCGACGTCCGCGACATCCTGACGGAGTGCGGGCGCCGCCGCCTGGTAGGCGGCCAGGAGGACCTGATCATCGACATCGCGCTCGACCCGGCCGCCCGCAGCTGATCACCGCCCCGGCGGCCGGGTGAACACGCAGTCACCGCACAGCCCGCCGGACGGCGTCCGGTAGTACAGGCAGCACGACGCCCGGCGGAACCCCAGCGGTCCGCCGGGCGGCGTCACCGCGCCGGTGCCCGCCAGCGCCGGACGCGCCAGCAGCCCGCGGGCCAACGCGGCCGCCGGAGCCCGCAGCCCCGGCACCGACCCCACCTGCCGCGCCGCACCCACCAGCGCGGACGCCGCATTGCCCGCCAACAACCCCGGCGCCACCGGCGCCACCGCCCGCACCGCCGCCGCCAACGGCGCCAACTGCCCGTCCCACACAGCCCGTTCCAGCTCCTCCGGGCCGGCCGCGACACCGCCCGCCGACACCCACAGGTCGAACGGCCCCTGCGGCGGCAGCACGAACCACGCCCCCGCCAGATCCGGCACCCGCCCCGCCGTCACCGCCGCTCCCAGCGCCACCGACCACAGCCGCGCCGCCAACCCCAGGTGCGCCGTCGACGCCGCCACCCGGAGCTCCGCCGTCCCCAGCACCCGGCCCACCTCGGCGATCCGCGCCGCCAACGGCCCACCCGCTCCGTACAGTTCGGTCAGCGGCCGGAACCCCGGCGGCGGGGACGGGTCGGTGCGGACGGCGAAGTACGGGCCGAGCGCGGCCAGCGGGTCGGCGGCCGTCACGGGCGGGCGGGGGCTTGCGGAGCACGGCTGAGGGGCACGACGCGGAGTGTAGTGCGGCGAGACGCCCGGGCCGGGCGGCCGGGCACGGCACCGGCCCTCCGCGGCACGTCGGCGGCGGAGCCCGGCCCGAGTCGGAGCAGGGGCACGGCCGGGCCCGAGCGGCGCCGAACGGCGGCACGCCCACCCACCGCCACGGCAGCCCTCAACCCCCGTCGGCCCGACCCCACCGCCCCGCCAGCGCCGCCAGCGCCGCCGCGACCGGCTCCGCCCAGGCGAGCAGTCGTTCGTCCCCGCCCGCGGGCGCCGCGCACTGCAACCCGAGCGGCAGCCCGCCGCATCCAGCCCGCGCGGCGCGGGCCCGGTCGCGGACGGGGTGATCCACAGGTCGACCCCGGCGTCCGCGGTGCGCCCGGCGAGCCCGTCCCGGAACGCCGCCCGCCGCCGCAGCGCCCGAGCGCGAACTCGGCGGTGACGGCCTTCCCCGCGACCAGCGCCCCGGCCTCGCGCAGCCGGTCCACGGCCGTGGCCTGCGGCCCCGCGAACACCTCGGCGGGCAGGGCGGACCCGGCCCGGGTCGGCAGCCCGTCGACCCGGAGCACGTCCTTGACCGCGACGGGCACGCAGAACAGCGGCGGCCGCCCGCCCGGGGCGCCGAACCGCTCCCGGACGGCCCGCTCCGCCGCCCCGAGCCGCTCCCGCCGGGCGCCGTCCGGCTCCGCCCCGCGGACGAAGGCGGCCAGCGCCGCGTCCGCCGCCTCGATGCGCGCGCACAGCCCCTCGGCGATCCCTGTCCCCGCGTCCGTCCCCATGCCCGTCCTCCCCGGTCGGGCCCCAGGCTGCCACACCCCGCCGCGCGGCTCCCTGGCGCCCACCCCGCCCCGCCGCCTAGGGTCGCCTCCCGGAACGGTCAACACGGCGAGGAGGACCACGGATGCGGTACCGCGCACTCGGGCGCAGCGGCGTCGAGGTGTCGGAGGTCGGTTTCGGGGCATGGGGGATCGGGGCGTCCAGTTGGGTGGGCGCGCGGGAGGAGGAGTCGCTGGCGGCGCTGCACCGGGCGGTCGACCTGGGGGTGAACTTCGTCGACACGGCCCGCGGCTACGGGGAGAGCGAGCGGCTGGTCGGACAGGTGGTGCGGGAGCGGGCCGCGAACGGCGAGCGGGTGCTGGTGGCGACCAAGGTGCCGCCGCTGAACGGTCAGTGGCCCGCCCGGCGCGGCGTCGACCCGGCCGAGACCTTCCCCGGCGCGCACATCCGGGAGAGCCTGCGCACCTCGCTGGCGGTCAGCGGCCTGGAGCGCTTCGACCTGGTGCAGTTCCACGTGTGGAGCGACGAGTGGCTGGGCCGCGGCGACTGGCTGGAGACCGTGCGGGAGCTGAAGCAGGAGGGCCTGATCGGCCTGTTCGGCGTCTCGATCAACGACCACGAGCCGCACAGCGCCGTCGAGTTGGTGCGCAGCGGCGCGGTGGACGCGGTACAGGTGATCTTCAACGTCTTCGACCAGTCGCCGCTGGACGAACTGTTCCCGGCCTGCCAGGAGCACGGCGTCGGGGTGATCGTCCGGGTCGCCCTGGACGAGGGCGGCCTGACCGGCCGGATCACCGCCGACACCACCTTCCCCGAGGGCGACTTCCGCCGCCACTACTTCCGCGGCGACCGGCCCGCCCAGGTCGCCCGCCGGGTCGCCGCGATCACCGCCGACCTGGGCATCGACGACGATCAACTCGCCGGGACCGCCCTGCGGTTCGTGCTCAGCTCGCCCGCCGTGTCCACCGTCATCCCGGGCATGCGATCGGTGCGCAACGTCGAACGCAACGCGGCGGTGGGCGACGGGGTGCCGCTGACCGAGGAGCAGCTGAAGGTGCTCGCCGGGCACCGCTGGGAGCGCAACTTCTACTCCTGATCCTGAGCGGACGTCGCCGACTTCGGCCCCGGGCGTGCCCCGGGAGCAAGGCCCGTCCGGTCACCTGCCGTCGCGATCCAGCCGCTCGGATGCGACCGCCTGGTTCGACCGGCAGCGAGTTGACCGGATGGTCGATCGACGGGGAGCCGCAGAGCCCCGCGGACGGGTGGGACCCGGTGCTCGGCAGGCTCTCCGAGCGCCTGGCCACCACGGCCTCGCCGCTGGAGGCCGACGCGCAGGGGCACCAGTGGAACGACGGCCGGATCGCCGACACGTGGCAGCGGCACGGACACCGACAACGCCGCGAACCTCCACGTCGACCCCGACCACTTCCGCGCCGCCACCGCCGCCGACGACAACCGCAGGGGCGAACCCGATGCCATCGTGCCCGGCCTCTGACACCTGAACGCCGTCCCCCGAAAGAGGCGCTTCGATGCACCAACCGAGCAGTCCTGCCAGGCGCCGCGTCCTGGCGGGCGCCGCCGCCCTGTCCCTGCCACTCCTCCTGGGAGCCTGCGCGAACAGCCCCGACCCGAACGAGCCGCTCCCCGTCATGGCCAAGAGCGACGCCCAGGTCCGGGCGCAGCGCACGACCGAGCACCTGGCCGAGGTCGGCGGTGTCACCGTGGCGCCGGAGTCCATCAAGCCCTACTTCAGCAACTGCGAGGGAAGGAACGGCGAGGTCGTCGAAGACGGCCGGTACACCCTCGCCTACCATGCCGCCGGCACGGTCCCGGTGGATCAGCACCCCGAAACCGTCCGCAAGATCCGGGCCGCCCTGGAGAAGGAGGGCTTCCGCATCACCGGTTACCGCGAGACGGTGGACGGTCGGCCCGACGTGCTCCTGTACGCCAAACACGATGAAGGCCGCTACTTCATCGACGTCGGCACCGGCGGCGGCACCGACCGGCTCACCTTCACCGTCAACACCCGCTGCCTCATGCCCCCCTCCGCCACGGCGCAGCACCAGCAAGCGGTGACCGGGTAGTCAGCACCGCAGCCGCTCACCCCCCCCGGCACCACCGAAAACGGCCCGGCCCGCACGCTCGTCGACACGAGGGCCCGGCCGTCGGCGTGCGTGCCCCAGGCCCACCGCACGCGGACGGAGGGGGTCTCGACGTCCTCCGAATCCGTCCGCACCCGGTGTCGGCGCGTGCGGTTGTCGGGGGTCGGTGGCAGGCTGGGACGCATGTGCGGCCGTTTCGTCTCCACCACCCCCTCCGCCGACCTGGCGTCCCTGCTCGACGTGACGAGCTGGGATCCGACCGAGGCCCTGGCCCCGAGTTGGAACGTGGCCCCGACCGACCCGGTCTCCGCGGTGCTGGAGCGGGTGGACGCCGACACCGGTGAGGTGCAGCGCCAACTGCGGGTGCTGCGCTGGGGGTTGGTGCCGTCCTGGGCGAAGGACCGCTCGGGCGCGGCCCGGCTGATCAACGCCCGCTCGGAGACCGTCGACCAGAAGCCCTCGTTCCGCCGGGCGTTCGCGGCCCGCCGCTGCGTCATCCCCGCCGACGGCTACTACGAGTGGCGCCAGGTGCCCGCCGCCGACGGCCGCAAGGCCTACAAACAGCCGTACTTCCTCTCCACCGGCGCACTCATGCTGATGGCCGGGCTGTACGAGTTCTGGCGGGACGCGAGTCTGCCGGAGGACGACCCGGCGGCCTGGCTGGCCACCACGACGATCCTGACCACCGACGCCACCGACCGGGCCGGACGGGTGCACGACCGGATGCCGATGCTGGTTCCCCGGGCGGAGCTCGACGACTGGCTCGACCCCGCCAACCGCGGCCGCGAGGACCTGCACGAGCTGCTGCAGCGCCCCGCCGACGGCGACCTGCGGGTCCGGGCCGTGCCGACGGCCGTCAACCGGGTCTCCGCCAACGGCCCCGAACTGCTCACCGACGCCCCCGACCCGCTGGGCCTGTCCGACTGACGGAGCGTCAATCCACGCTGCTGTCCGGCCCGTTGGCGATTTCGCGCCGTTGCCGCCTGCGCTGGGCGCGGCGCACCAGCTCGCCCGCGCCCAGCGTGGCCCGGGAGACGGCGCGCACCCAGCCGGGGCCGCCGCGCTCGGCCCACACCACGCAGGCGCAGCCGCCCAGCACCAGCACCAGGACGCCCACCAGCACCGCACCGACCACCGGACACCGCCTTCCACTCGGGGACACGCCCCCCGATCGTGCCAGACCCCGGCCACCCGAACGGCCTTGACACCCGCCCCGCCCGCACGGTTCGGTGGGGCACGTATGACTGACTCCTCCTCGCACCGCGGCCCCGCGTTCGACGCCCTCCAGGGCCTGTCCGTCGGCGACGCGCTCGGCGCCCAGTTCTTCGTCCCCGACACCGCCCGCGCCCACCTCGACGCCCGCACCGCGCCCCCCGGCCCCTGGCCGTGGACCGACGACACCGAGATGGCCTGCTCGGTGTACGCCGCCCAGTACGAACGCGGCAGCGTCGACACCTTCGACCTCACCCACGCCTTCGCCCGCCGCCACGACTTCGACCGCGGCTACGGCCCGGCCGCCAACCGGATGCTGCGACTGGTCCGGGAGGGCGGCGACGCCCGCCGCCTGGCCGCCGAACTCTTCGACGGCCAGGGCTCGTTCGGCAACGGCGCCGCCATGCGGGTCGCCCCGCTCGGCGCCGCGCACGCCGCCGACCCGGCCGCCGCCGTCCGCCCGGCCGCCGACACCGCCGTGACCACCCACACCCACCCGCAGGCCGTGGACGGCGCGATCGCGGTCGCCGTCGCCGCCGCCCTCGCCGTCCGGGCCCGCACCGAACCCACCACGCCCGCACGGTACTTGCAGGACGTCGCCGCCCTCACCCCGCCCGGCACCGTACGCCGCGGCCTGGCCGAGGCCGCCCGGCTGACCGACCGCGGCGACCCCGCCGCGGCCGCCGCCGTGCTCGGCAACGGCAGCCGCACCAGCGCCGCCGACACCGTCCCGTACGCGCTGTGGTGCGCCGCGCACTGGCTCACCGACTACCCGGCCGCGGTGTGGGCCGCGATCGGCGCGGGCGGCGACGTCGACACGGTCGCCGCGATCACCGGCGGCGTGGTCGCCGCCCGCACCGGCACCGCGGGCATCCCCGCCCGCTGGCTGGCCGCCCGCGAACCCCTCCCCGGCTGGGCGTTCCCGCCGCCGCTGCGCCCCGCCCCGCGCCCGCTCACCCCGATGCGGCTGCCCCGGCCCCACCCGGTGCCCGACCTGCTCTGGTCCGACCACCACTGGCAGCGCTACCGCCGCGGCCTGCACACCCCCCCGCTGGCTGACCCGCACCGCCGAGGGCGTGCTCCACCTGCACCGCGCCGACACCGGCGCCGAGACCTGGTCGCTCGCCTTCGCCGCACAGCGCGACGGCTGGCGCCCCGTCGCCGCCCTGGGCGAAGCCCACCCCGCGCACGTCGGCGGGCCCGCGCGCCTGGTCGACGCCCTGCTGGAGATCGAGCAGGACGCCGCCGGGCCCGGCCCCGGGGGCCGGTAGGGTGACGGACGTCCCGAGGAGGCCAGGATGATCGAAGCCGTGCTGTTCGACCTCGACGGCACCCTGCTGGACCACGACGCGGCGGCCGAGGAGGCCGTCCTGGCCGGGGTCGCGGCGGAGCTGGCGCAGCTGGCGGAGCCTTCCGTACACCGCCCCGGCGGCCAACCCGCCCCGTTCGCACCGGAGTTCGACCGGGACGAGGTGCTGCGGTTCTGGCGCCGGGTCGAGCGCACCGAGTACGACCGCTACCTGGCGGGCGAGTTGACCGTCCAGGAGCAGCGCCGCGCCCGGGCGGTCGCACTGGCCGCGCACCTCGGCCTCGGCCGGTGGACGGCCGAACGCGCCGACGCCTGGTTCGCCGGCTACCTGCGGCACTACCGCTCTTCCTGGCGCGCCTTCCCCGACGTCCCGGACGCGGTACGGGAGTTGGGCGCCGGTCGGCGGCTCGGCGTGATCACCAACGGCGAGGGCGAGATCCAGCGCAGTAAACTGCACGCCATCGGCCTCGGCGCGCTCGCCCCGCACACCACCGCCTCCGGCGAGACCGGCCGCCCCAAGCCCGACCCGGCGATCTTCCACCTCGCCTGCCGCGCCCTCGGCACCGCCCCCGCCCGCACCGCGTACGTCGGCGACCGCCTCGACCTGGACGCCCGGGGCGCCACCGCCGCCGGACTGCTCGGCATCTGGCTCGACCGCACCCCGGCCCCGGACGGCGAACCGCCCGCCGACGTCCCCCGGGTGCGCTCCCTCGCCGAGGTCGCCGCCCTGCTCGGCTGAGCCCGGAGGATCCGTGTCCGTGTCCGGGCCCGTGGGCTCGGGCCCGCCGGGTCAGGCCAGCCCCGCCGACCGCAGCAGCCGGTACCAGTCGTCCGGTTCGTCGGGGGTGCCCTGGACGAGGTCGAGGTAGCGCGGGGAGGCCGCCCACACGGTGAAGAACTCCTCGACGCCGTCGGCGATCCGCTCCAGGCGGCAGCCCGTGTACCAGACGAGGCCCTCCTCGGGCACCCGCCACACGCTGCCGTCGGTGCGGTCGTACAGCAGCGGGTTGCCGTGCACCTCGCCGAAGAAGTGGAAGTGCGAGGCGTCCGCGAGGGTGCCACCGCCGGGGAGGGCGGCGCCCACCAGGTTCTCCTGGCCCTGGCGCCAGGGCAGTTGGCCGCTGCCGAACACCTGGCCGGTGGGGCCGAAGCAGGGCCCGTCCGTCAACTCCAGCAGCGCCGCGACCGGCCCCGGCACCTCCGGGCCCAGCACCCCGGCAGCCACCCCCGGCGGGAGCGAAGGCGTCCACAACTCCTCCGCGTCGCGGTGCCGTTCCAGCGTCTCGCGCAGCAGCGTCAGTTCCGGCGCCACAGCCGGGAGAACCACGACCCGGAGCCGGACCCGGCCGTCTCCGCCTTCGCGGCCCCGCCGTCCACCGCGCACGAGCAGCGCTGCGACTTCGGGACGTCGGCCAGGACCTGTTCGACGTGCATGCCGCACCCGGCGAAACCCGGCTTGCCGCAGGACCTGCAGGTGACGCGACGACACATGGGAGTGCTCCTGCTCCGGAGGGGGGTGAACGGGGTGGGGTGGCCGGTCGCTCAGTCGCCCAGCGAGGCGAGGGCCGCGCGCAGGCGGTCGGCGGCCTCGTCGGCGACCTCGGCGAGTTCGGGCCGTCCGCTGAACCGCACCATCAGCTGCGGGTCCACGGCCTCGACCAGGACGCCCTCGGGGACGGCGCGCAGCACCACGTTGCAGGGCAGCAGCAGGCCGATCCGGCGGTCGGCCTCCAGGGCGCGGTGGGCGATCGGGGGGTTGCAGGCGCCGAGGACCAGGTAGTCCTCCAGCTCGACGCCGAGCTTGGCGCGCAGGGTGGCCGTCAGGTCGATCTCGGTGAGGACGCCGAAGCCCTGCCCGGCGAGGGCCGTGCGGACCTGCTCGGCGGCCTCCGCGAAGGGAGTGTCGGTGAGGATGGCGGTGATGCCGGGCGTGTGCGCCATGTCGTCGAACCTCTCTCGTTCATACCCCCCTAGGTATCCAACCGTACGCCCGGTGCAACCCGGGGACCCGCAGGCGCATTCCCGTGGCGCGGCGCCCCGGCCCGTGAACTGCGCCGCACCGTCGGGCTCAGCCCCCGTAGCGGTGGCGCAGGCGGGGATCGTCCAGCCACCACGGCCGCTCCCCGGCGGGGGAGTCCGCCCCGTCCGCCTCGACCCGCCCCGTCCGCGCCCGCTCGGCTTCCCGCGCCCGCTCGGCCGCGTCCAGCGCCGCGTCCACCGCCGCCGTCTCGGCGCGCCCGGTGACGACCATCCGGCGGATCAGCGCGCACAGGAAGGGCAGGCCGACCAGGTCGCCGAGGATCCAGATCGCGTTGCCCCCGACGAACTGGTCCCGGGCCGGGCTCGGCCCCCAACTGCGGGCCAGCCCCGCGTAGTACGGCTCGGCGATCACGTGTCCGCCGTACAGCAGGACGAGTGCGAGGGCCGCGTCGAGGACCACCTCCACGAAGGTGATCACCACGCCGATCAGCAGCGGGTACGCGTGCGCGACCGGGTCCAGCTGCAGGCGCGGCCAGAAGTAGAGCAGGCCCAGCAGGACCGGCAGCAGGTGGAAGCCGGCGTTCCAGGCCGGGCTGGTCAGGGTGTGCCCGTAACAGGGCGTGAAGTACAGCAGCCAGGGCGGCGCGACCAGCAGCGCGGTCGACACCAGTGGGAACATCAGCACCCGCGAGACCCGCCCGGACAGCGCCGCCCGCAGCCGCCCGCGGCCCGCCTCCGGCAGCGCCGCGGCCAGCAGCGAGACGGGCGCGCCGAGCGCCAGCAGCATCGGGACGAGCATCAGCAGCAGCACCAGCTGCACCGCCCGGTCGGTGAACAGCACCCGCTCGTACACCCCGAGGCCCGAGCAGGTGGTCCAGACCCAGACCGCGAGCCCGCCCAGGAACGCCACCGTGCGGTACCAGGGCCAGCGGCCGCCCCCGCCCGCCCGGTGGCGGCGCGCCCCCGCCAGGTAACCGGCCGCGAGCGCGACCGACAGGGCGAGGACCACGGGCTCCGGGGTCCAGCTGTCGGCCAGCGCCGACCAGTGCCAGGGCGCGACGGCCGCGGGGTCGGTCATGCCGGCGGGTCTCCTTCGGGCGGTTCCTGGGGCGGACACCAATGTTCTACACCGCTGTAGAACCTACCGACCGGCAGGGCCCCGGCCAAACCCGCCCGGCGCGCAGGCGGGGGGCGGGGCGCTCAGAGCACGACGCGGTAGTGCGTGGTGAGCCGGCGCTCCTCGTCCAGGACGTGGTAGGCGAGCGCGGGCGGCTGGTCACGGCCGATGAAGTCCTCCGTCTCCCAGGGGAGTTGGAGCGTCCAGGTGATGGCGGGCCCGACGATCAGCGGCCGTCCGGCGAAGGTCGACGCGGCGGCGGTGTGGGCGTGCCCGGTGATCAGGGCGACGACCTCGGGGTGGGCGTCGAGCAGTGCGGCGAGCTCCTCGGGCCGCTGCAGGGCGTACGCGTCGGGCAGCGGGTGGTGCAGGGCCACCGGCGGCTGGTGGAAGGCGAGCAACGCCGGTGTGCCGGGCGGGAGTTCGCCCAGGGTGCGGTCGATCCAGGCCAGCGTCGCGGGCTCCAGCAGGCCCTCGTCCCGCCCCGGGATCGTCGAGTCGGCCATCAGGATCGCGGTGCCGCCGACCAGGTGCACCCGGTTGACCGGCGCGGTGTCCGGCTCCTCGCCCAGCAGCGCCTTGCGGTAGGCGGGGCGCGCGTCGTGGTTGCCGGGGCAGTGCAGGACGGGGAAGGGCAGGTCGGCGAGGAGTTCGGCCGCCTCCCGGTACTCGTCCTCCGCGGCGTGGTCGGCGATGTCGCCGGTGACCAGCAGGGCGTCGACGGGGCGGGCGAGGCCGCGCAGGTGGCGCACGACGCGGGCGGCGCGCTCGGTGGCGCGCTCGGTGCCGTCGAGGTGGAGGTCGCTGATCTGGGCCAGCAGCAGGGTCATCGGGCTCCTTCGCCACGTCCTAATGTTTTGCTTTCTCTTTGGCATTAGGGACTCTAGGGTGGGGGCGATCCGCTCGGCAAGGGAGAACGCGGGCGGCAACGGCGAGGAGGGACCATGGCGAACGACGACGGCGCGCGGCAACAGCACCGCCCCGCACTGGACTTGGTGGGCACCATCCGCCACGACGGCAACGGCGGCGTGCTCGACGACCTGGCCGAACCCGCCGACGCGGCCGCCTGGCTCGCCGAACACGCCGAACGCTTCACCGGCACCGCCGAAATCCCGCCCCTGGACGAGGAGTTGCACGCCGAGCTGATCGCGCTGCGCCGCGCCGCCCGCGCCCTGTTCGCCCGCGCGGTCAGCCCCGGCCCCGCCAGCCGCGCCGACGCGCACCGGCTGATGCCCGCCGACCGGGCGCTGGCGCAGCTCAACGCCGCCGCCGCGCTCGACCCCGTCGTCCCGCAACTGGACTGGGCCGCCGACGAGTCCCCGGCCCGGATCCGCCCGATCTCCACCACCACCGACGCCCGGGCCCGCCTGCTCGCCGCCCTGGCCCGCGCCGTCGTCGACTTCCTGGCCGGCCCCGACCGCCCGAACCTGCGGGCCTGCCAGGCCCCGCGCTGCGTGCGCTACTTCGTCAAGGCGCACGGCCGCCAGGAGTGGTGCAAGACCTCCTGCGGCAACCGCGCCCGGGTGGCCCGCCACTACGACCGGCAGCGCACCGGCGCGACGGCGACGGCGGAGGGCTAGGTTCGAAGGGCAGGGGGGATGGCTGAGGCGTGGGACCGACTTCGGGCGATCATGGGGGAGCCGCTCTACGTCCCGGCCCGGGTTCCGTGGGAGCTGGCGCCCGTTGAAAGGGGTGTCCAACTCCCTTCGGATTACCGGGCGTTCATTGATCTGTACGGCCGGGCCGCGTCACCGCCTGCGCTTGTTGACGGACCGTTCGACGGTGTTGCGCTGCTTGTGGGCATCATGGTCGAACGCGGGTGGGGGGCCGCCCCGGCTGCCGAACCGTTTGCGGTCGGCGGCCTGGTCGGCGGGCTGCGGAATCACCGCCCGGATCCCGCGACGCCGCAGGTGGGGCCGGATCGCGCGGGACGAATGGGCCTTGTCCGCCAGGACCGCGTCCGGCGTCGTGCGCGGTCGGCCGACTGGCCGGGGCACCCGGATTCGCGCCATGACCTGCCCGAACGCCGGCGCGTCGTCGGCCTGGCCGGGCGTGAGGTGGAAGGCGAGCGGGCGGCAGCGCCCGTCGGCGGCCAGGTGGATCTTCGTGGTCAGCCCGCCGCGGGAGCGTCCGAGGGCAGGGTCGGCCGGCTCGCCGGCCGGAGCCCCTTCTGCCGGGCCCCGGCGGCGTGCCGGTGGGCGCGCACGACCGTCGAATCGACCGCCACCACCCAGCCCAGGTCGCCCAGGGCGTCGGCCTGGGCGAGTAGGGCGGTGGACACCTTCCCCCACGTGCCGTCCAGCGCCCGCATCCGCAGCCGGTCGTGGGCGCCCTCCCGGGACCCGAGCCGGTCCGGCCGCGCGCCCACCCGCGTTACCGCAGGTTGTTCCGCTCCGCCGCCCGGTCGCTGCGCGAGGCGTCCAGCATCCCCACCCGCTCGACGACCTTCACCCGCTCGCGGCCCTCGGCCGCGCCGAGGGCCTTCTCGTGGGCGTCCAGGTGGTGCCACCCCTCCCAGGTGGTGAAGTCGACGCCGCGGCCGCGCAGGAAGTCGACGACCGCGTCCTCGGACGGCTCGGCCGCCTCGCGCAGCAGGCCCGCGCCGTGGTCGGCGACCAGGCAGGCGACGGTCTCGTTGGCGTCGCCCTTGGTGTGGCCGATCAGGCCGACCGGGCCGCGCTTGACCCAGCCGGTGACGTAGACGGACGGCAGGTGGGCGCCGTTCTCCTGGACGCGCCCGGCCACGTGCGGGACGGTCGCGCTGAGGGCGTCGAACGGCAGCTTGGGCAGTTCGTCGGAGCGGTAGCCGACCGCCCGGTAGACCGCCTGGACGGGCCACTCGCGGTAGCTGCCGGTGCCGACGGTGTTGCCGGTGCCGTCGAGCGCGGTGCGCTCGGTGCGCAGCGCGACGACCCGGCCGTCCTCGCCGAGCACCTCGACCGGGTTCTCGAAGAAGTGCAGGTGGATGCGGTGCGGCCGGTCGCCGACGTCGCGGATCGCCCAGTTCTCCAGCGTGGAGGCGACCATGTCGGCCTGCTTGTTGGCGCGCCGGGTGGCGATCGAGCCCTCGTCGTAGTCGATGTCCTCGGGGTCGACGATCACCTCGATGGTGGGGGAGTGGTCGAGTTCGCGCAGCTCCATCGGCGAGAACTTGGCCTGCGCGGGCCCGCGCCGCCCGAACACGTGCACCTCGACGGCCCGGTTCGCGGCCAGACCCTCGTACACGTTCGGCGGGATCTCGGTGGGCAGCAGCTCGTCCGCGGTCTTGGCGAGGATCCGGGCGACGTCGAGCGCGACGTTGCCGACGCCGAGGACGGCGACCTGCTCGGCCTCCAGCGGCCAGGTCCGCGGCACCTCGGGGTGGCCGTCGTACCAGGAGACGAAGTCGGCGGCGCCGTACGAGCCGTCCAGCTCGATGCCGGGGATGTTCAGGTCGCGGTCGGCCTCGGCGCCGGTGGCGAAGACCAGGGCGTCGTAGAAGCGGTGCAGCTCGTCGAGCGAGAGGTCGCCGGGGTAGTCGACGTTGCCGAGCAGGCGGACCTGCGGCTTGTCGAGGACCTGGTGCAGGGCGGTGATGATGCCCTTGATCCGGGGGTGGTCGGGGGCGACGCCGTAGCGGATCAGGCCGAAGGGGGCGGGCAGGCGCTCGATCAGGTCGATCGAGACGCCGGGGGCGGCGGCCAGCTCGGACTTCAGCAGCGCGTCGGCGGCGTAGATCCCGGCGGGGCCGGAACCGACGATGGCCACCCGGACGGGGCGGGGCATGGGCAGGTACTCCTGTTCGACTCGGGGCGCGTACCGCCCAGCCTTCCGGCCGGCGCCCGCGCCCGGTACGGGGCTCCGGCTTATGTCGTCATAAGCCGGAGCTATGACCCCCCAAAGTTCCGCCTATGCGAGAACCCCGTCCCCCCAGCATGCACCAGCCCCCGCCGAACCCCGCCCCGGGGTCCGACCCCGCCCCCGCTCACTCGTAGCGCAGCCGCAGCGACTCCTCCTCCGCGGCCAGCACCTGCTCCAGGGGCAGCGCGGGGTCCCCCGGGCGGGGAGGGTGATGTCGGCCGAGCCGGGCGCCGCCTCGGCGGGCAGCCACTGCCTGCGCCGCACCAGTTCGCTCGGCTGCTCGTACAGGGCCCGCAGGCGGGCCGGTTCGCGGATCGCGTCCGCGGCGAGGGCGTCGAAGATCACGCGACCCGACGCCACCGCCGCTCACGCACCGGGCCGGACAGGACCTAGACCTGCAGCGGCACCGGGTGCACCTCGTCCGCCGGGTGCCCGGTCCGCTCGTGCACGCGCTGCACGGCCTCCCGGGTCGGGGCGGAGGACAGGCAGTAGACGGTGCCCGAGTCCGGGTCGGCCCAGGCCTGCCGGAACTCCACGCCCTCCTCGCCCTGCACCGCGAGGTCCGCCTCGTGCGCGGCCTTCAACTGTTCGGCGGTGATGCCCGCCATTCCGTGGTGGACGTCCATGAACATCGCCATCGCGGCTCAACTCCTCGGCCGGGAGCCCTCCGTACGGAGAACTATTCCCTCCCACCGTGCGCCGCGGACGTGAACCAGGCCACAGGACGCGTCCTTGCGGCCCGACCACCGGCGCGTGCAACAATGTGGGTGCAGTAGATCAGTGACGTTCAGCGCACTCCGGGGTCGGTGAAAATCCGAACCGGCGGTTACAGTCCGCGACCCGTCCGCAGCCAGCGGTCGGTTGACCAGGTGAAATTCCTGGACCGACGGTTAAAGTCCGGATGGGAGGCGTGCGCGGCGGACGAAGCGTGTCAGCACCGCGGCCCACCCGAGGGCCCGGGGTGCGAGGAGCAGGGCGGCAGCGAACCCGTGCCACGGCGAGGAAGCCGAGGCGCCCCGGGTGCGCCCCGTCGGGCATGCGTCCGCAGTCAACTCCCATGAGCCGCCCCGGAGTCCGCGCCCCGAAGCGCGAGGAGAACCCGGGTGTTCACCGGCATCATCGAAGAGCTCGGCGAGGTCGTTTCCATCGAGGAGATCGGCGAATCCTCGCGCATCCGCCTGCGCGGCCCCCTCGTGACGGCCGACGCCCGGCACGGCGACTCGATCGCGGTCAACGGCGTCTGTCTGACCGTCCTCGACGACAACGAGCAACTGGCCGCCCGCAGCGGCGAGTTCAGTGCCGACGTGATGCGCGAGACGCTGCGGCGCTCCAGCCTCGGCGTGCTGCGCCCCGGCTCCCGGGTCAACCTGGAGAGGGCGATGGCGCTCGGCGCCCGGCTCGGCGGCCACCTGGTGCAGGGACACGTCGACGCCACCGGCACGCTGCTCTCCCGCGCGCCCGGCGACCTCGATGCGGACGGGAATCCGCGCTGGGAGGTGCTGCGTTTCAGCCTGCCGCAGCCGATCTCGCGCTACCTGGTGGAGAAGGGGTCGATCACCGTGGACGGAGTGAGCCTCACCGTCGTCGAGGCCGCCCTCGACTCGTTCACCGTCTCGCTGATCCCCGCCACCCTCGCCCTCACCACGCTGGGGGCCAAGCAGGTCGGCGAGCCCGTCAACCTCGAGGTGGACGTCCTCGCCAAGTACGTCGAGCGGCTGCTCGACACCCGTGCGCTGCCCGACACCCTGGGGGGTACCAAGTGAGTGCGATCCGTGACCTGGCCTTCACCGCCTTCGGCGAGCAGGTGAAGGTCGCCGACATGGTCGGCAACCTGATAGGGCTCGGCGCCCTGGCCCTGGGCTGGCGCCGCTCCGTCCTCACCTGGCCCGCCCAGCTGCTGGCCGGTGCGGTGCTGATCACCGTCTTCCTCGGCGGTCAGGTGCCCGGCCTGATCGGCAAGCAGGTGATCGTCATCGTCGCCGCGCTCTGGGGCTGGACGCAGTGGAACCGCGGGCGCCGCGACACCGGCGAGGTCGCGGTCCGCTTCGCGACCTGGACCGAGCGGGCCGTCCTGGTCGCCGCCACCGCGGCGGGCACCGCCGCCGTCGCCGCGCTGTTCGACGCCTTCCCGAAGCTGTCCTGGAACCCGCTGCTGGACGCGTACATCTTCGTCGGCACGCTGGCCGCGATGTACGCCCAGGCCCGCGGCTGGGTCGAGTTCTGGTTCGCCTGGATCGCCGTCGACCTGGTCAGCGTCCCGTACTCGTACACCCACGGCTACGTCTTCTCGGCCCTCACCTTCACCGTCTACTTCGTCCTGGTGGTGGCCGGCCTGGCCAGCTGGTGGACGAAGGCCCGGGCCACCCGCCCCGCCCCGCTCGCCAAGGGAGCCACCGCATGAGCACCGAGCCCGCCGACCAGCCGCTGCCTGCCGACCAGCCGCTGCCCGCCGAGCCGTTCGCCCTCGACCCGGTCGAGCGCGCGATCGCCGACATCGCGCTCGGCCGCGCCGTGATCGTGGTCGACGACGAGGACCGTGAGAACGAGGGCGACATCGTCTTCGCCGCCTCCGCCGCCACCCCCGAACTGCTGGCCTTCACCGTCCGGTACTCCTCCGGCGTGATCTGCGTGCCGATGACCGGCGAGGAGCTCGACCGGCTGAAGCTGCCGCCGATGACCCGGGTCAACGAGGACCGCAAGGGCACCGCCTACGCCGTCTCGGTGGACGCCCGCGACGGCGTCTCCACCGGCATCTCGGCCGCCGACCGGGCCCGCACCGTCAAGCTGCTGGCCAGCCCGGGCACCGAGCCGGCCGACCTGACCCGCCCCGGGCACGTCTTCCCGCTGCGCGCCGTCGACGGCGGCGTGCTGGTCCGCCCCGGCCACACCGAGGCCGCCGTCGACCTGGCCCGCCTGGCCGGGCTCGCCCCGGCGGGCGGCATCGCCGAGGTGGTCAACGACGACGGCACCATGGCCCGCCTCCCCGAACTGCACGCCTTCGCCCGCGAGCACGGCCTGGCGATCATCTCGATCGAGGACCTGATCGCCTACCGCCGCCGCACCGAACTGCACGTCGACCGCGCCGCCGTCACCCAACTGCCCACCGAGCACGGCACGTTCACCGCCGTCGGCTACCGAGGCACCATCGACGGCATCGAGCACCTGGCCCTGGTGGCGGGCGGTCTGGACGCGGACGGCCGGCTCCCCGACGGCGAGGACGTCCTCGTCCGGCTGCACTCCGAGTGCCTGACCGGCGACGTGTTCGGCTCGCTGCGCTGCGACTGCGGCCCCCAGCTGCACGCCTCGCTGGCCGCCGTCACCGAGGCCGGCCGCGGCGTGGTGCTCTACCTGCGCGGCCACGAGGGCCGCGGCATCGGCCTGGCCCACAAGCTGCGCGCCTACCAGCTGCAGGAGCAGGGCCTGGACACCGTCGACGCCAACCTCGACCAGGGCCTGCCCGCCGACGCCCGCGACTACTCGATCGCCGCGCAGATGCTCACCGACCTCGGCGTGCGCTCGCTGACCCTGCTCAGCAACAACCCGGCCAAGCAGACCGCGCTCACCGAGCACGGCCTCAAGGTCGCCGCCCGCCGCCCGCTGCCCACCGCCGCGGGCGAGCACAACCTGCGCTACCTGCGCACCAAGCGCGACCGGATGGGCCACGACCTGCCGTGGCTCGACGACGACGGCAAGTAACCGCACCAGCACCAGCACCAGCACCAGCACCAGCGCCCGCACCCGCGCACCGACACCGAACGAACAGAGGAAGACGCCATGGCCGGCCACGGAGCCCCCGTCCTGTCCCCCGAGAGCCTGGAGAACACCGCCGACCTGCGGGTCGCGGTCGTCGCCGCCCAGTGGCACGAGCAGGTGATGAACGGGCTGCTGGACGGCGCCCGGCGCGCCCTGGAGGAGCTCGGCGCGGACGGCGGCGCCACCGTGGTCCGCGTCCCCGGCACCTTCGAGCTGCCGGTCGCCGCCAAGCGGCTGGCCGACGCGGGCTACGACGCGGTGGTGGCGCTGGGCGTGGTGATCCGCGGCGGCACCCCGCACTTCGACTACGTCTGCCAGGGCGCCACCCTCGGCCTGACCCAGGTGTCGGTGGACACCGGCGTCCCGGTCGGCTTCGGCGTCCTCACCTGCGACACCGAGCAGCAGGCCCTGGACCGGGCCGGGCTGCCCGGCTCGGCCGAGGACAAGGGCCACGAGGCGGTCACCGCCGCGGTGGCCACCGCGGCCGCGCTGCGCGCGGTGTCCAAGGCGTGAGGCCGCGCGGCCGTCCATCCGACTGTCCACGGTGCGAAACCGTTTACCGTCCGTCAGCCCGCACCCCGTAAGGTGGGCCCATCATGGCTTCCAAGACATTCGAGGAGCTCTTCGCCGAGCTCCGGCAGAAGGCCGCCACCGGCGACCCCGCGACCTCCCGCACCGCCCAGCTCGTGCAGCAGGGCGTCCACGCGATCGGCAAGAAGGTCGTCGAGGAGGCCGCCGAGGTCTGGATGGCCGCCGAGTACCAGTCGCCCGAGGAGGCGGCGGAGGAGATCTCGCAGCTCCTCTACCACGTCCAGGTGATGATGCTCGCCCGCGGGCTGACGCTCGAAGACGTCTACAAGTACCTCTAAGCCCCACCCACATTGATCGCCAACGCGAAGGGTTCGCCTCTCATGCTCCGCATCGCCGTCCCCAACAAGGGTTCGCTCTCGGGTCCCGCGGCGGAGATGCTCCATGAGGCCGGCTACCGGCAGCGCAAGGAGGCCAAGGAACTCGTCCTGGTCGACCCGGACAACCAGGTCGAGTTCTTCTTCCTGCGCCCGCGCGACATCGCCGTGTACGTCGGCTCCGGCCGGCTCGACGTCGGCATCACCGGCCGCGACCTGCTGCTGGACTCCGCCTCGGAGGCCGAGGAGGTGCTCGCGCTCGGCTTCGCCGGGTCGACCTTCCGCTTCGCCAAGCCGGTCGGCACCGAGCTCTCCGACGTCCGCGACCTGGACGGCCTGCGGATCGCCACCTCGTACACCGGCCTGGTCGAGCAGCACCTCGCCGAGCACGGCGTGAAGGCCACCGTCACCAAGCTGGACGGCGCGGTCGAGACCGCCGTGCACCTGGGCGTCGCCGACGTGATCGCGGACGTGGTGGAGACCGGGACCAGCCTGCGCAACGCGGGCCTGGAGGTGTTCGGCGACCCGATCCTGGTCTCCGACGCCGTGGTGATCCGCTCCAAGGGCGCGGGCGAGGACGCCGCGGTCGAGCAGTTCCTGCGCCGCCTGCAGGGCGTGCTGGTGGCCCGCCGCTACGTGCTGATGGACTACGACATCCGCGCGGAGAAGGTCGGCGAGGCCGTGGCCCTCACCCCGGGCCTGGAGTCGCCGACCGTCTCGCCGCTGCACACCGAGGGCTGGGTGGCCGTCCGGTCGATGGTGCTCCGCAAGGAGGCCCAGCGGATCATGGACGACCTGTGGGCGATCGGCGCCCGCGCCATCCTGGTCACCAACATCCACGCCTGCCGCATCTGACCCGCCACCGGGCGCGGGGCCGCCACCCCCGGCCCCCGCCCGGCCCGCGGCCCCCGTCCCGCCCTGGAGCCACCCGTGTCCACCCCCGCCGCCACCGCCCTGCCCGTCACCTGGGCGCCCCGCCGCAACCGCGCCGTGCTCTACCCGCTGTGCGCCGTGCTGGTGGTGCTGTTCTCGGTGCTCGCCGTCGCGCTGCCGGAGAGCTGGCAGTTCAACGACCGGGCGATGATGGTCTGCTCCGGCCTGCTGTTCGCCGCGGTCGCCCTGATGCTGGCCCGCCCCAAGGTGGTCGCCGACGAGGCGGGCCTGACGGTGGTCAACTTCGTCCGCAGCCGTCGGCTGTCCTGGGCCGAGGTGGTCCGGGTCAACCTCCGGGCGGGCGACCCCTGGGTGGTGCTCGACCTCGCCGACGGCACCGCGCTGGCCGCCGTCGGCATCCAGCCCGGCGGCGGGCGCGCGCAGGCCGTCGCCGCCGCCCGCGCCCTGCGCGACCTGGTCGAGCAGCACGGCACCGCGGCCCGGGAGCAGCGGGCCTGACCCGCCCCGGCGGGCCGCCCGGCCCTGACACGCCACCGGACGGACGGGTCGAACAGGGCCCCGGGAAGCGTTCGGGTATCGTCTACGCTGGTAAAACCGCGGCAAAGCCCACCCGAGAACCGGGCTCCCCGCGTCCGCCCGCGACCAGAGGAGTGACACCTCCCCTCGATGGACGATCCGTCCGGTAGTACCCGCGCCGCCGCGCACGTTTCCAGTCAGGGAAGGCGGGCGGCCCGATGACCACCGCCTGGCTCCTGCTGCTCGCGGCCCTCCTGCTCATCCTCGCCAACGGCCTGTTCGTGGCCGCCGAGTTCGCGTTCGTGACCGCGGACCGCGGCACCGTGGAACGCGCCGCGGCCGACGGCGACCGGCGGGCCAAGAGCCTCTCCAAGGCCCTGCACAAGCTGTCCTTCCAGCTCTCCGGCGCCCAACTCGGCATCACCATCACCTCGCTGGTGGTCGGCATGCTCGCCGAACCGGCGCTGTCCGTCCTGCTCACGCCGGTGTTCACCGCCGTCGGCCTGCCCGACTCGGCGGCCCGCGGCACCGCGGTGATCGTCGGCCTGGTGCTGGCCACCGTGATCCAGATGGTGATCGGCGAACTCGTCCCGAAGAACTGGGCGATCTCCCGGCCGCTCCAGGTCGCCTACGCGGTGGTCGGCCCGCAGCGCGCGTTCTCCGCCGCCTGCCGCCCGCTGATCGCCTTCCTGAACGGCTCCGCGGACCGGATGGTGCGCGCCCTCGGCGTCGAACCGCAGGAGGAGCTCGGCCACGCCCGCACCGCCGACGAACTCGTCGCGCTGGCCCGGCACTCGTACCAGGCCGGCGTGATGGACGAGCAGTCCGCGACGCTGTTCGTCCGCACCCTGGGCCTGCGCGAGCTGACCGCCGAGTCGGTGATGACCCCGCGGATCGACGTCGCCGCCCTGCAGGAGGACGCCACCGCCACCGACGTGCTCAACCTGACCCGGGCCACCGGGCTGAGCCGCTTCCCGGTGTACGCCGACAGCCTCGACGAGGTCACCGGCACCGTCACCCTCAAGGACGCCCTCGCCGTCCCCGCCGGTCGGCGCGACCGCACCAGGGTCCGCCACCTGGCCGCCCCGCCGCTGCTGGTGCCCGAGACCATGCCCGTCGAGCGGCTGCTCGACCTGCTGCGCGGCCGCGAGCCGATGGCCGTGGTGGTCGACGAGTACGGCGGCACCGCGGGCGTCGCCACCATCGAGGACATCGTCGAGGAGGTGGTCGGCGAGGTCCAGGACGAGCACGACCCCGCCGACACCCCCGACCTGCGCCCGCTCGCCCCGCGCGACGGACTGCCGGTCTGGGACGCCGACGGCCGGGCCCGGCTCGACCAGCTCGCCAAGATCGGCCTGAACGCCCCCGACGGCCCGTACGAGACGCTCGGCGGCCTGCTCGCCGACCTGCTCGGCAAGCTCCCCGCCGTCGGCGAGCGCGCCCACCTGCCCGGCTGGGAACTGACCGTGACCGCCGTCGACCGGCACCGCACCAGCCGGGTCGAGATCCGCCGGATCCCCGAGGACGACCACGAGGACCGGGAGCACCACCGATGAGCGCCCTGCAACTCGCCTTCTCGCTGCTCCTGCTGCTCGGCAACGCCTTCTTCGTCGGCGCCGAGTTCGCCGTCATCTCGGTGCGCCGCAGCCAGATCGAACCGCTCGCCGAGGCGGGCGACAAGCGCGCCCGCACCGTGCTGCACGCGCTGTCCAACGTCTCCGCGATGCTGGCCGCCGCCCAACTCGGCATCACCGTCTGCTCGCTGCTGCTGGGCGCGCTGGCCGAACCCACCATCGCGCACCTGCTGGAGCCCGCCTTCCACGCGCTCGGCGTGCCCGACTCGGCGATGCACCTGCTGAGCTACGTCATCGCGCTGAGCATCGTGGTGTTCCTGCACATGGTGATGGGCGAGATGGTGCCGAAGAACCTGGCCCTGGCCGGCCCGGAGAAGGCCGCGCTCTGGCTCGGCCCGCCGCTGGACCGCCTGGCCCGCCTGCTCGCCCCGTTCATCGCCTTCCTGAACGCCTTCGCCAACGGCGTGCTGCGGCTGTTCCGGGTCGAGCCCAAGGACGAGGTCGACTCGGTCGCCACCAGCGAGCAGCTGCTGCTGATGCTCACCGACTCCGGCGAGGCCGGGCTGCTCGACGACAGCCGCCGCGAACGCCTGGAGGACGCCCTGGAGATGGGCAGCCGCCCGGTCACCGAGGTGCTGCTGGCCCCCGAGCAACTGGTCACCGTCGGCCGCGAGGTCACCGGCGAGGAGATCCAGCGGCTGGCCGTGCGCACCGGTTTCTCCCGCTTCCCGGTCGCCGACGAGCAGGGCACCGTCCTCGGCTACCTGCACGTCAAGGACTCGCTGGAGGCCGACGACCTGACCGCGCCCGTCCCGGCCCGGCTGTGGCGGCCGATCACCGTGCTGCGCTCCGGCCTGCGGCTGGACGACGCGCTCGCCGCGATGCGCCGCGCCGCCGCCCACCTGGCCGCGGTGGTCGACCCGGACGGGCGCCAGCTCGGCCTGGTCGCCCTGGAGGACGTGCTGGAGGAACTGGTCGGCGAGGTGCACGACCCCGACCACCGGCCGCCCGCCGCCGCCCAGCGCTGACGCCCGGCCCCGTGACCGCACGGCGCGGTCACGGGGCCGGGGCGCTACGCCACCTCGATCGTCACCGAGGTGAAGCCGAGCGAGCCCAGCAGGCCCGACAGCATCGCCTTGGTGTTCTCCTCCGCGGTCTTCGGCAGCTCGGTGTCCTTGGCCGCCTTGTCGATCTTCTCGACGGCCAGCAGCTCCACCTTGTGCTGGTCCTCGGAGGTGCTGGAGGAGAACAGGTCGCCGAGCCGGTCGAACAGGCCGCGCTCCTGCGAGTACATGTAGGAGTTCTTGACGTCCAGCGCCGCCCCCGCGAGCTGCCCGTGCGGGATGGTGATGGTCACCGTCCGCCGGTCCTCGGAGACCTTCACCGAGTCCGGCCCGAGCCTGCCGAGGTCCACGTACGCCTCGACGCTGCCCGCGCCCACGTACAGGCTGCGGGTGCCCAGGATCGCCGACGGCAGGAACTTGGCCTCGTTGGCGAGGTCCACGATGACCTGGAAGTTGCCGGTGGCCGCGTTGTAACGGCTCATCTTCTGGATGGACTTGAGCACCACCGGCTGGCTGCGGTCCACGGTCTTCTCGGCGAACGGGTTGGGGACCCCGGGCAGCCAGCCCAGGTTGGCCATCCCCAGGAACAGCGCGAGGATCACCGCCAGCGTGATCGGCAGCGACAGGTACCAGGGCACCCGGCGTCCGCCGCCCGCCCGGCCGCGCGGCTCCCGGTCGTCCCGGGCCCCGCGGAGCCCCCGCGTCCCTTCTTCGTCTCTCGGCGTCGGATCCTCGTCGTCCGCCCGGCCCGCGCGGGACTTCCCGGGGCCCTTCACTGCCGACCCTCGATCAGCTCCCCGTACGCCTGCAGCAGGTCCGGCAGGCGCAGCGTCGCGAGGTCCTCCCGGGAGGGCGTGCCGCGCTGGCCGGACAGCCGCAGGTCGCGGTAGGCGCAGGACTTCTCGTACAGGGTGCGGACGAAGCGGCCGTTGCCGAGCTGGTCGATCCAGCCCTCGGCGACGACGTGCCCGCAGATCGAGGACAGCTCCTCGCGCGCGTCCACGTCCCAGTCGTCGCCGTCGGCCTGCGCCAACTTCAGGCCGATGTCGGTGAGTTCGGCGGGCCGGTAGGAGGGGAAGTCGACCCGGGTGGTGAAGCGGGAGTTCAGGCCCGGGTTCGTTGCCAGTAGTCGATTCATGCCGTCCGGGTACCCCGCGAGGATGACGACCAACCTGTCCCGATTGTCCTCGGCCCGCTTGAGCAGCACCTGCAGCGCCTCGTCGCCGTACGCGTCGCCCTTGCTGTAGCCGGAGTTGGCCAGTGAGTACGCCTCGTCTATGAACAGCACGCCGTCCAGCGCCGAGTCGATCAGCTCGTTCGCCTTCACCGCGGTCTGGCCCAGGAACTCGCCCACCAGGTCGGCCCGTTGGGCCTCCACCAGGTGGTCGCCGGAGAGCAGTCCGAGGGCGTGGAAGACCCGGCCGAGGATCCGCGCGACCGTGGTCTTGCCGGTGCCCGAGGGGCCGGAGAACACGAAGTGCCGCTTCGGCGGCTGCACCGGCAGCCCGCGGTCCGCGCGCAGCCGTGCCATCCTCAACTGGGCGGACAGCGCCCGTACTTGGCGCTTGACCGGGTCCAGGCCGACCATCGCCTCCAGCTCGGCCAGCGCCCGGTCCAGCTCCAGCCGGGCGGCCGGGGCCGGGTTCGGCCCCGCGGGCGGAACGGCCTGCGCGGCGGGCCAGTTGGCCAGTCGCGGCGGCGCCGTCGCGGGCCCGGCCCGCTCGGCGAGCTGGGCCCGGCCCGGCTCGGCGGCGGCCGGGCCGTCGTCCTCCTCCTCGGCGCAGCCCTCCGCGCTGACCCCGCCGGAGCCGCCGCGGAACTCCACCGGCTCCAGCTCCTCCAGCGCGCCGCCGCCGGACGGCGCCGCCACGCCCCGGTACTCGCCGAACGCCTCGCCGTCCAGCAGCCCGTCCTCCGCGGCGATCGCCGCCAGCCGCTGCTCGGCGTCCATGAACGCCGGGTCCGCCCGGTGCACCGCCCGGTACAGCGGGAGCGCCGCCGCGCTGCGCCCGGCCCCCTCGTACGCCCGGGCCAGCCAGTAGCGCAGCTCCTTGCGCTGCGGCTGCTCGGAGCGGCAGCGCGCCAGCGAGGCCGCCAGCGGGCGCTGGGCCTGCGCGCACATGTCGAGCCGGACACGGGCCATGCCCGCGAACAGGCCCGCCTCGATGCCCAGCAGCGGGTCGTCCAGCAGCCGGTCGGTGTCCCGGATCAGCTGCTCCCAGTCCTTGAGCAGGTAGGAGCGGCAGGCGTGCAGGAATCGCACCGCGGGCTCCCGCTCGGGCGGCGGACAGGCCGTCAGGGCCTGCTCCAGCTCGGCCAGGTGACGGCCGTCCAGCCAGTGCGAGGCGTGCGCGAGCGCGAGGTCCTGCGGGGTCTCCAGCACCGGCTGCACCCACCAGCCCAGCCAGTACCAGGAGCTGAGCGGGCGGCGGTGGCGCTCGCGCTGCTCGCCGAAGCGGTCCCGGTGCCGGTGCATCGCCAGCAGGGCGCCCGCGGTGTCGCTGCGCAGCGCGTGCAGGCCCAGCCAGGCGTCGGCCATGCCGGGGTCGACGTAGACCGCGGCGCGGAACTCCTCCTCCGCGCGGGCGTACGAACCGGCCGTGTAGGCGTCCATGGCGCGCGACCAGGCGCGGTCGGCGTCCGGATCCGGACCCCCCGCCGCGGGACCCTTCCCGCCGGAACTCTCCACCGTCACTGACGCCCCCCGCCAGACCTCGGGGCGCTCCTCTGCGCGCCTGCGTGGCATGGTACCGGCGCGGCGCTGATCCGTAAGGGTGCCGCGCGGCTCGAATGGCGCGAGACGATCGCTCACCGGCGCGCGGGACGGGAGGCAGGACGGCGCCTCCGGCTCACGGGGGAACAAGCCGGAGGCGCCGTGTCTGTGGTTGCGGATTCAACTGATTTCCGCGACACGCAGAACTTAGATCCTGGTGACGTCGCAGGTCAAGGGGGGTCTGCCCGGTTCACTCAGGGTGCTCCGGAGGATTCGCCCGGTGACCCCGTCGACCCGGACGTGCGCGTGCGGACGGCTCGGGTCCGCCGCGAAGTGGGCTTGCTCCGCACGCGACCAACCGGCCCAGAACTCGGCCAGTTCCGGACCGTCCCGCAGCTCCCCGCGGGCCCGCGCGGCCGCCTGGTCCAGTTCCATCCACAGCAGCGCCGCCAACCGCGGCCGCACCGCCCGCCGGCCCGCGCCCACCCCCTCCAGCAGCACCACCGGCGCCACCGGCACCTCCCGGACGGCGCCGAACTCCCGCGCCGTCCAGTCGTACACCGCGTGCCGGGCCGCGACCCCGCGCGCCAGCGGCTCCAGCACCTGGGCGCGCAGCCGCCCCGGCCAGCCGAACGGCTCCCGGTGCGTGGCCAGGTCGTCCAGGTGCACCACGGGCGCGCCGCCGAGCGCGGCCGACAGCCGCCCCGCGAAGGTGGTCTTGCCGGAGCCCGCGTGCCCGTCCACCGCGACCAGCCGCACCGGACCGAGCGAGGGCGGCAGCGCCAGCAGGCTCGCGGCCAGCGCGGACAGGTCGGGGGAGTGGGCGTCCATCCGGCCAGCGTACGGGGGCCGGGGCCGCGGTCGGCGGGGGGCGATCCCGGAGGGCACCGCGTGCGGCGCCCTCGCCGGGACGTCGGGCCGTCGGGGACGGCCCGGTTCCTCGGGTGCGCGCGGGCTCAGGCCGCGCGGCGGTCGCGCTGCGCGGGCACCGACGCGCGCACCGCGCGGTGGGCCCCGGCGTGCGAGAACGGCTGGGTGCGCCAGTCCAGCGCCGTCGGCAGCGTCAGCAGGTTGTCCAGGCCGTCCTGCTCGGGCTGCTCCTCGCACTCCGGCAGGTCGGCGGTCGGCGCGCCGGTGCCCCGGCAGATCGCGGGCTGGAAGGGGTTCCACGCGGAGGTGAGCACCGCGTGCTGCGGCAGGCGCTCCTCGTCCCCGATCAACGCGATCGGGCGGTCGCACGCCGGGCAGTGCACCCGGACGATCTCCCAGGTGTCGGCCGCGCCCGGGTCCGTCCCGAAGGAGGCCTCGGGCGCGCCGGGTTCGTCCTCGACGTCGGGACGCTGGTCGGTGGAAGGCATTCTGATCCCCCTAGGATCGGGCCGGAGCCTCTCGTTGTCCGGGCCACCAGCAGCACTTCCCCATGACGGGCCGTCATAACCCTGCACTCCGGCGCACGGTGATGCATTCCCTGTGTTCCTCGCCACATTCCTTTGGCATGTGCCCCCCGGATGCGCCCCCGGTGAGCTGTCTGCACAGCCCGCCCGCGATCGAGTAGGTTGACGCCTTGTGGAGGAACTCGACCAGCGCATCGTCCAGCTGCTGCTGCAGGACGGACGGATGAGCTACACCGACCTGGGCAAGGCCACCGGCCTGTCCACCTCGGCCGTGCACCAGCGGGTGCGCCGCCTCGAACAGCGCGGCGTCATCCGCGGCTACACCGCCATCGTCGACCCCGAGGCGGTCGACCTGGCGCTCACCGCGTTCATCTCGGTCAAGCCCTTCGACCCCAGCGCCCCCGACGACACCCCCGAGCGCCTGGTCGGCCTCCCCGAGATCGAGGCCTGCCACAGCGTCGCGGGCGACGAGAACTACATCCTCAAGGTCCGCGTCCCCGGCCCCGGCGACCTGGAGGACCTGCTCGCCCGGATCCGCTCCGCCGCGGGCGTCTCCACCCGCACCACCGTCGTCCTCTCCACCCCGTACGAGGCCCGCCCCCCGAAGCTCTGACCAGGCCGTCCAGGGTGCGAGACTGGTCGCCATGACCGAACGCACCGACCGGACCGTGCTGCTGCGCGGCGGCAACGTCTACAGCCCCGCCGACCCCTTCGCCACCGCCATGCTGGTCGAGGGCCGGCACGTCGCCTGGGTCGGCAGCGACGGAGCCGCCGCGGCGTACGCCGACACCGCCGACGAGATCGTCGAACTGGACGGCGCCCTGGTCACCCCCGCCTTCGTCGACGCCCACGTGCACGCCACCTCCACCGGCCTCGCCCTCACCGGACTCGACCTCACCGGCAGCCCCTCGCTCGCCGAAACCCTGCGCCGCACCGCCGAGTTCTGCGCCCCCTACACCGGCGGCGCGCTCATCGGCCACGGCTGGGACGAGACCCGCTGGCCCGAGCACCGCGCCCCCGCGCTCGCCGAACTCGACGCCGCCGCCGGGGGCGCCCCGCTCTACCTCTCCCGCACCGACGTCCACTCCGCCCTCGCCACCAGCGCGCTGCGCGCCCTCGTCCCCGGCCTGGAAACGCTCCCCGGGTACGACGCCACCGGCCCGCTCACCCGGGACGCCCACCACGCCGTCCGGCAGGCCGCCCTCGCCCACCTCACCGCCGAGCAGCGCCGCGCCGCCCAACTCGCCACCCTGCGCCGGGCCGCCGAACTCGGCATCGGCACCCTGCACGAGTGCGCCGGACCGCAGATCTCCTCCGCCGAGGACCTCGCCGCGCTGCTCGCCCTCGCCGCCGAGAGCGACGGCCCCGAGGTGTACGGCTACTGGGGCGAACTCGGCCCCGAGGGCATCGAGACCGCCCGGCGCCTCGGCGCGGTCGGCGCGGGCGGCGACCTGTTCGTCGACGGCGCCCTCGGCTCGCACACCGCCTGCCTGCACGACCCGTACAGCGACGCCCCGCACACCGGCGTCGCCTACCTGAGCGCCGCCCAGATCGCCGACCACGTCACCGCCTGCACCGAGGCCGGCCTGCAGGCCGGGTTCCACGCCATCGGCGACGCCGCGATCGGCGCCGTCGTGGCGGGCGTGCGGGCCGCCGCCGACAAGCTCGGCCTGGAGCGGGTCAAGGCCGCCCGGCACCGGGTCGAGCACGCCGAGGCGCTGACCTACGAGACGCTCGCCGCGTTCGCCGAACTCGGCCTCACCGCCTCCGTCCAGCCCGCCTTCGACGCGGCCTGGGGCGGCCCCGACGGCATGTACGCCGAGCGCCTCGGCGCCGAGCGCGCCGCCGCCCTCAACCCCTTCGCGGCGATGCTGCGCACCGGCGTCCCGCTGGCCTTCGGCTCCGACGCGCCGGTCACCCCGCTCGACCCGTGGGGCACCGTCCGGGCCGCCGCCTTCCACCGCACCCCCGAGCACCGGATCTCGGTGCGCGCCGCCTTCACCGCCCACACCCGCGGCGGCCACCGCGCCCTGGGCCACGACGCCGACGGCGTGCTCGTCCCCGGCGCCCCCGCCTCCTACGCGGTCTGGGCCACCACCGACCTGGTCGTCCAGGCCCCCGACACCCGCATCGCGGGCTGGTCCACCGACCCGCGCTCCGGCACCCCCGGCCTGCCCGACCTCACCCCCGGCGAGCCGCTGCCCACCTGCCTGCGCACCGTCGTCCGCGGCCGCACCGTCCACCTGCTGGACGCCTGACGCCCCGACGCCCCGGTGGGCCGGACATTCGTCCAAGACCCGAGGCGGACGGGACGCGCAGGGTGGTGGGCACCACGCGAGGAGAGGACAGCGCGATGCCCACCGACCCGTTCGACCCCTTCACCCCGGCGCTCGACCTCGCCGCGGCCGTCCGCCGCCGCGAGCTCGGCCCGGTCGAGCTCGCCGAGGCCTACCTGCGGCGCGCCGACCGCCTCGACCCGGTGCTCAACGCCTTCTGCTTCCGCGACGACGCGGCCGTGCTGGCCGCCGCCCGGGCCGCCGAGCGGCGGGTGCTGGCGGCCGGGAAGGGCGAGCGGCTGCCCCCGTTCCTGGGCGTGCCGCTACCGGTGAAGGACCTCGCGGACGTCGCCGGGTGGCCCACCACCCACGGCTCGCTCGCCACCCCGCGGGAGCCCGCCACCGCCACCGACCCGGCGGTGGGGCGGCTGCTGGCAGCCGGGTTCGTGCCGATGGGCAAGACCACCACCTCCGAGTTCGGGGTGCTGCCGTTCACCGAGAGCCCCGCCCTCGGCGTCACCCGCAACCCGTGGGACCCCGACCGCACCCCCGGCGGCTCCTCCAGCGGCGCGGGCGCCGCCGTCGCCGCCGCACTGGCCCCGCTCGCGCACGCCGAGGACGGCGGCGGGTCGATCCGCATCCCCGCCTCCTGCACCGGCCTGGTCGGCCTCAAACCCACCCGCGGCCGGGTCGCCGGGGCCACCGTCCTGGTCGAGGGCCTCGCCACCGGCGGCGCCGTCACCCGCACCGTCGAGGACACCGCCGCCGTCCTGGACGCGCTGGCCCGGCACGACCCCGGCAGCTGGTGGTCCCCGCCCGCCCCCGCCCGCCCGTACGCCGCCGCGCTCGAACAGGCGCCGCCGACCGGCCTGCGGATCGGGCACCTCACCGACTCGCCCGTCGACGGGATCGCCGTCGACCCGGCCTGCCGCACCGCCGTCGAACGGGCGCTGCACGCCCTGGAGCACGCCGGGCACCACCTGGTCGACACCCCGCTGCCGCTGCCGCCCGCCGCCGACCTGGTCGCCGCCTTCACCGCGATCTGGAACACCGGCGCCGCCGCCGTCCCGCTCGCCGACCCCGACCTGGTCGAACCGCACAACCGGGCGCTGCGCGCGGCCGCGCACGCCGTCGACTCCTGGGCGTACGCGCAGGCCGTGCAGAGCGCCCAGCGGCTCTCCCGCCGCCTGGTCGAGGGCTTCCTCGCCGGGTTCGACCTGCTGGTCACCCCCACCATGGCCTGCCTGCCGCCGCGGATCGGCGCCTGGCGCACCGGCACCGCCGCCGACCCGGCCGCCGCCGTCCGCAACTCCTACCCGATGGGCGTCTTCACCTCGGTGTTCAACGTCACCGGCCAGCCCGCGATCTCGCTCCCGCTGCACCGGGACGCGGCCACCGGCCTGCCCGTCGGCGTCCAACTGGTCGCCGCCCCTGGCGCGAGGACCTGCTCCTGCAGGTCGCCCGCACCCTGGAGGAGGCGCTGCCCTGGGCCGGGCACCGCCCGCCGGTCGGCCGCTGACGGGCCGTCGGCCGGACGGGGCGCCCGGGGGAGTGAGGTACCTTTCCTGGGACGTCGAACGAGGTCGGACCCGTGCCCCGCGCGCGGGGACGGCCCCGAGGTAGAGAGGTGGTGCGCAGGTGGCACTGCCGGTTTCGCAGGAGCAGCCCGAGCAGCAGGAGCAGCCGGTGGCCGGGGCGGGCCCGCAGCCGCCGGAGACCGCGTCCGCGCCCGGCCGCCGCAGGGCCTGGTGGGCCCGGACCGGCCTGGCCGCGCTCTCCGGCCTCGCGCTGGCCCTCGCCTTCCCGCCGTTCGACGTGTGGCCGCTGTCGATCCTCGCGGTGGCCGCCCTGGCCCTGCTCACCCGCGGCCGCACCGCCCGGCACGGCGCCTGGCTGGGCTTCGCCCTCGGCGTGCCGTTCTTCGTGGTGCTGCTGTCCTGGCTGCGCCCGGTCGGCTGGGACGCCACCGTCGGCCTGTCGCTGATCGAGGCGCTGTTCCTGGCCCTGATGGGCGCCGGGGCGGCGCTGACCTCGAAGCTGCGCGGCTGGCCGCTGTGGGGCGCGGCGCTGTGGGTCACCCAGGAGTGGATGCGCGACCGGCTGCCGTTCGGCGGCTTCCCGTGGGGCCGGCTGGCGTTCGCCAACACCGCCAGCCCGCTCACCCCGCTGGCCGCGCTCGGCGGCGCCCCGCTGGTGACCTTCGCGGTCGCGGGCAGCGGCACCCTGCTGGCCTGGGCGGCGCTCGGCGCCGCCCGCGCCCGCCGCACCGACACCGAACTGCCCTGGCGCACCGCCGTCGGCGCGGTGGGCGCGCTCGCCGTGGTGCTGGTCGGCTACGCGGTGCCGGTGCCGACCTCGGCCGACGACACCGTCAAGGTCGCCCTCGTCCAGGGCAACGTGGACCGCCCCGGGATGGACTTCCTGGGCCGCCCGATGGAGGTGCTGGACAACCACGCCACCGCCACCGAGAAGCTCGCCGCGGACGTCGCGGCCGGCAAGGTCGCCAAGCCCGACGTGGTGATCTGGCCGGAGAACGCCTCCGACCTGGACCCGTTCACCGACCCCGCCGCGCGCGCCCGGATCGACGAGGCGGTCAAGGCCGTCGGCGTGCCCACCCTGGTCGGCGCCCTGGTCGACGGCCCCGACGCGCAGCACGTCCAGAACGAGGGCATCGTCTGGGACCCGGCCACCGGCCCCGGCGCCTCCTACACCAAGCAGCACCCGGTGCCGTTCGGCGAGTACGTGCCGTTCCGCACCGAGCTGTCCAAGGTGATCAGCCGCCTGCAGCGGGTCGCCCGGGACTTCTACCCCGGCACCCACAACGGCGTGATGCAGCTGGGCCCGGCCCGGATCGGCGACGTCATCTGCTTCGAGGTCGCCTACGACGAGATCGTCCGGGACGCCGTCGACCAGGGCGGCCGGGTCATCGTCGTGCAGACCAACAACGCCACGTACAACAACACCGGCCAGACCGAGCAGCAGCTCGCGATGTCCCGGCTGCGGGCCGTCGAGCACGGGCGGGCGGTGCTGATCGCGGCCACCAGCGGCGTCTCCGCGGTGATCGCCCCGGACGGCAGCGTGCAGCAGCGCACCGGCGAGATGGAGCAGGCCGTGCTGAACGCGGTGGTGCCGCTGCGCGACGGCCGGACGCTCGCCGACCGGGTCGGCGCCGGGCCGGAGTGGGTGCTCGCCCTCGGCGGCGTGCTGGCCTGCGCGTTCGCGGCCACCGGCGCGGTGCGTCGGCGCCGGGCCGGGCGCCCGGCCGCGGACGGCGGGCGCGAGGTGCCGCACACCGTCTGAGCAGCGACGGGCCGACGGCCCCGGGAGCGCGCGGCGGAACACCGCGCGTCCCGGGGCCGTTGTGCTGGGTGGTGCCGTGGACGCGGCCGGGCAGGCCGGTCGCCGCGGAGAGCACCGCGATGGAGTGGATCCCTACCGTGTCCCAGCAAGCAACCCCGGCCCGCCCGGCCCGCCGAGGCAGGCTCGCCCGCACCGTGCCGCTGCTGGTCGTCGCCTGGCTGGTGCTGGAGATCTGGCTGCTCACGGTGGTGGCCGGGTGGATCGGCTGGTTCCTGACGCTGCTGCTGCTGGTCGGCGGGGTGTTCCTCGGCGCCGCGGTGGTCAAGCGCGCCGGGGTCCGGGCCTTCCGGGCGGCCGTCGAGCTGTCCAAGGACCCGCAGTCCGCGCAGCCGCAGACCGGCACCTCGATGACGGTGCTGGCGGGCGTCCTGCTGATGGTCCCCGGCTTCCTGTCCGACCTGCTGGCCGTGACCTTCCTGCTGCCGCCGACCCGCGCGCTGTGGCGCGTCGTCGGCCGCCGGATCACCGGCTCGGCGCTGCGCTCCACCGCCCCGGTCGGCGCGGACCGGTTCGCCGACGCGATGAGGCTGCAGGAGCAGCTGCGCATCCACCGGCCCGACGGCAAGGTCGTCCAGGGCGAGGTCGTCGACCCGCCCGCCGGGCCGCGCGGCGGCTCCGGCCCCTCCGGCCCGGACACCGGGTACCGGCCGCCGATCGCGCCCTGACGGGCCGTCCGGCCTACAGGTGCGGGAACAGGCGCGGGAACGCCGAAGGGCCCCGGTGGGAACCGGGGCCCTTCGGCGTCGGTGCGGTTGCGGCGCCCGCTCGTCAGGCGGACTTGCGCGAGTCGCGCGGGTGGATCGCCAGGTTCATCCCGCCCGAGCGCAGGACGGCCAGGCGCTCGGCCAGGACCTCCTCCAGCTCCTCGCGGGTACGGCGCTCCATCAGCATGTCCCAGTGGGTGCGGGTGGGCTTGGTCTTCTTCTCCTCCGGCTCCTCACCGTCGAGGAGGGCGGCCTCCTGGCCGCAGAAGCGGCACTCCCACACCGCGGGGATCTCCGCCTCGACCGAGAACGGGACCTCGAAGCGGTGTCCGTTCTGACATGCGTACTCGACGGTCTGGCGGGGTGCCAGGTCAATGCCGCGGTCGGTCTCGTAGCTGGTCGCCCCGAGTCGCGTGCCGCGGAGAGCTCGCTCGCTCATGAATCGTGCCTCCCGGGCTTCTTGCCCACAGGACTAGTGGTCGCTGTCTTCGTCGCTGGGTCCAACGCTCGACCTCCGACGAAGATTCCCGTCGGGACATACGTCGCCTGTCGTGCCGCCCCTGTTTGTACCCATGGTGGCCCGTTTTGTCACATCTGAGCGGTGTTATCACCCGGCGTGTCACATTTTGTGCACGTGTGGTCCGCCGAATTCCGCCCGGACGACCGACCCTTCCGTCGGACCCTCCTACCAGACCGGACGGGGGCGGCCCGGCGCGGACTCCGCGGCGGGCGCCGGGTCCTTGGCCAGTTCCGCCCGGGCCGGTTCCACCAGCTCGGCGACCACCGGCGCCGGGGCGGGCGCCTCGGTGCGGGTGTCGCGGTGCGGCAGCAGCGCCACCACCGCGTCCCGCAGCGGGGCCGGGGCGTCCTCGTCCAGCGGGTCGACGGTCACCGGGACCTGCAGCCGGACCGGGGCGGCGGTGCCGATCCGGGCGTAGCCGCGGCCGGGCGGGGTGTGCGCGGCGGGCGCGATGTCCAGCGGGCCGCCCAGCGCGGCCGCGCCGGAGTCGGCGTTCACCGGGCCCAGCACCACCCGGGCGCGGGTGCAGGTGCGCACGGTGGGGGAGATCCGGTCGCGGGCGTCCAGCGCGTCCGCGAACACCACCGTCACCCGGGCCGCCCGGCCGTGCCGCAGCGGCACCTCCAGCAGCTCCTGCGGATCGGTGCGGCCCTCCGCGTGCGCCAGCTCCGACAGCTCGGTCAGCCGGTCCAGCAGGATCCACAGCGGCCGGGTCACGTCCGCGGGCGCCGCCAGCCCGTGGTGCCGGGCCGCGTTCAGCGCCACCAGACGCCGCTCGGTCTCCTGCGCGCACCACTCCAGCGCCGCCAGCGCCCCGTGCAGGCTGGTCTCCACCGTGTGCACGCCCGGACGGTTCACCAGGCAGGCGTGCTCGCCGGTGCTGGCCCCGTCCACCACCACCAGGTCGCCCAGCGGCAGCGCCTGCAGCGCGATCGAGCGCAGCAGCGTCGAGGTGCCGTGGCCCGGTGCGCCCAGCGCCAGCAGGTGCGGCTCGGCCGAGCGCGGACCGACCCGCCAGACCACCGGCGGCTGCTGCTCCGTCACGCCGCCCTGCTCGACCGGGATGGTGCGGTGGCTGCCCGCGCCGTCGGTGAAGCCCAGCACGATCTCGCCCGGCGCGGTCACGAAGCGCTGTGCCGCGATGTCCGCGGGCAGCGGGGCCAGCGCCGACACCCGCAGCCGGTTCAACTCCTCGTCCCAGTCGAAGCGGTACTCCCGCGAGCGCCCCGCCTTGCCCTGCACCACCTGCTCGATCCGGGCCCGGGCGGTCGGCTCGGTGTCGGTGAAGTACGCCGGGTAGGCGATCTCCAGCGCGGCCAGCCGCCCGTCCGCGTCGAACTCCCAGCCGCCGAACGCCGCCTTCCAGTCGCCGTCGACCCGGTACAGCGCGCCCGGGTCGTCGTAGCCGCCGAAGTACGGGGTGAGCGCCGCGTACAGGGCGGGCAGCTTGACGTCGACCGGGTCCGGCGCGGGCTCCGCCGGGGCCTTGGGGGTGCGGCCGACCCAGGCTGCCGAGGCGAGCACGGCGACGATCGCCAGCAGCGGGCCGTGCGGCAGCAGGAGGACGCCGAGCACCACGGCCGCGCCGACCAGCAGCGTCGGACCGCGCCGCTCCTTCGGGGTGGCCGTCCAGCGGGCCTTGGCCCAGTCGGCGTGGCGGCGCAGGCCGCGGCCGATCAGCGCCAGCGGCGCGAACACGTCGGCGGCGTGGTCGCCCGCGCTGCGGGCGAGGTCGCGGCCCCGGGTGAAGTGGCGGGTGAGGGACATGCGGGCTCCGGAGGGCAGGGAGGGCAGGGGACGGGAGCGGGGCCGGCCGGGGGGACGACCGGCCGGGGGAGGCTGGCAGAAGGCCCGGGGCGGTGGGGATGTCCGCGCCCGGGCCGTGAGGAGCAGGGACCGCTCAGAACTTCAGGCCGCCGATCAGGCTGGCCAGGCTCGCGCCGCCCGCCTGGATGCTCGGGGCGATCGAGGAACCCGCGACGTAGAAGCCGAACAGCGCGCAGACCAGGGCGTGCGAGATCTTCAACCCGTCCCGGCGGAAGAAGAGGAAGGCGATGACGCCGAACAGGACGATGCCGGAGATGGAGAGAATCACGGGATTGCTCCTCACGAGGGGCGGGGACGGTGTAACGGAAAGTGCCTCAATGGTGACAAGAAGTAATAGATGATGGGGTGCGGCAAACGGGTGGATCTCACCCGGGCACCCGGATCGGCGGTATACGTCCCGCGGCGCGGTGACGCCCGGGGCCAGTGGATCGCACCGGCGCGGTCAGGCGTCCCCGCGCCGGGCGCGGCGGCGCCCCGCGCACCCGGAATTCCCCCGAACGGCCCCGCCGCACCACGCCGCACCGGGGCGCCGGGCCGTCCGCTAGCGTTCGCGGTGGCACGACCAGGACGAGCAGCGGCCCCGCACGGCCGCCCCACCCGGAAGGCGGAACACTCCTCATGACCGACCCCACCGCGCAGGCCGACGGCCCCACGCAGGACGACGCCGAGGTCATCGCCCTGGCCGGCCGGCTCTTCGACGCCGCCCGCACCGGCGACGCCCCGCTGCTGGCCGCCTACCTCGACGCCGGGACGCCCGCCGACCTCACCAACGACCGCGGCGACACCCTGCTGATGCTCGCCGCCTACCACGGCCACGCCGCCGCCGTCACCGCCCTGCTGGAGCGCGGCGCCGACGCCGACCGGGCCAACGACCGCGGGCAGACCCCGCTGGCGGGCGCCGTCTTCAAGGGCGCCACCGAAGTCGTCGAGGCGCTGCTCGCCCACGGCGCCGACCCGCACGCCGGGACGCCCTCCGCGTTGGACGCCGCCCGGATGTTCGGCAAGGACGACCTGGTCGCCCGCCTCACCCGCCCCTGAACCCGGGGCCCGGGCCCGCACCCCGCCGCCGGAGTGCGGGCCCGTACCCTTGGGCGCCATGGAGATCCGCACCACCGGCTTCGGACACCCCGACGCCCAGCAACTCGCCGCCGACGTCCAGCAGGAGTACGTCCGCAGGTACGGCGACGGCGACCAGACCGCCATCCACGCCGACCACTTCGACCCGCCCGCCGGGCTGTTCGTGATCGGCTACCAGGACGGGCGGCCGGTGGCCTGCGGCGGGTGGCGCGCCAAGGAGCGGGACGAGGACGGCCTGCGCGACACCGACGCCGAGCTCAAGCGGATGTACGTCGTCCCCGAGGCGCGCGGCCGGGGTTACGCCCGCGCCGTGCTGCGCCACCTGGAGGCCACCGCCCTCGCGGCCGGGCGCACCCGGCTGGTGCTGGAGACCGGCACCCTGCAGCCCGAGGCGATCGCGCTGTACGCCTCCGAGGGCTACGCCGAGATCCGCAAGTTCGGCTACTACAAGGACCACGAGCAGAGCGTCTGCATGGGCAAGGAACTCACCGCCGTTCCCGCCCGGCAGCCCGCTGACGTGCGGTAGCGCTGTAACTTTCGCATCCGCCGGGCCGGTTGCGGCGGGGGGGGGGGGGGGGGGGGGGGGGGGGGGGGGGGGCGGCGGGGCCGGGGGGGGGGGGCCGCGGCCGCCGCGTCGTTTTCGGGGAACCGCCGCAGGTCGGGGCGGTGGGTGTCGAAGGACGGTCGAACGGGCGTCGAAAATTTCGGCGCCGGGCAGGTGGCGGGCCCCCTCCGGGCCTCCGTTGCCGGGCCCGCGCGCCCCGCCGTACGGTCCGTGCACCCCACCCACCCCCGGAAGGACGAACCATGGCTGCACAGTTGCGCGCAGCACGCCGACCCGGGCGCGCCCTCGCGGCGCTCGCCCTCGCCGCCGCCGGCGGACTGCTGGCCGCCGCCACCGTCGGCAGCGGCCCCGCCGGAGCGGCCGGCACCACCCTGCGCGACCTCGCCGAGGCCAAGGGCAGCTACTTCGGCACCGCCCTCACCCAGTCCAACCTGAGCAGCTCCACCATCACCGCCATCGCGGGCACCCAGTTCGACATGGTCACCCCCGGCAACGAGATGAAGTGGGACACCACCGAACCCTCCGCCGGGAACTTCAACTTCGGCCCCGGCGACCAGATCGTCTCCTTCGCCAAGGCCCACAGCATGCGGGTGCGCGGCCACACCCTGGTCTGGCACAGCCAGCTGCCCAACTGGGTCAGCAGCCTGCCCACCAACCAGGTGCAGGCCGCGATGGAGAAGCACATCACCACCGAGGCCACCCACTACAAGGGCCAGGTCTACTCCTGGGACGTCGTCAACGAGCCGTTCAACGAGGACGGCACGCTGCGCACCGACGCCTTCACCAACGCCATGGGCCCCGGCTACATCGCCGACGCGCTGCGCACCGCGCACGCCGCCGACCCGAACGCCAAGCTCTACCTGAACGACTACAACATCGAGGGCCTGGGCGCGAAGAGCGACGCCATGTACCAGCTGGTCTCCTCGCTCAAGCAGCAGGGCGTGCCGATCGACGGCGTCGGCTTCGAGAGCCACTTCATCGTCGGCCAGGTGCCCAGCAGCCTGAAGGCCAACATCCAGCGCTTCACCGCGCTCGGCGTGAACGTCGCCATCACCGAGCTGGACGACCGGATGCCCGTCCCGGCCAGTGCCGCCAACCTCGCCCAGCAGGCCACCGACTACGCCTACGTGGTCAACTCCTGCCTCGCGGTGAGCGGTTGCGTGGGCGTCTCGCAGTGGGGCGTCGGCGACCCGGACTCCTGGATCCCGGGCTTCTTCTCCGGCTACGGCGCGGCCACCATGTACGACGACAACTACCAGCCGAAGGCCGCGTACAACGCGACGGTGACGGCGCTCGGCGGCTCCGCCTCGCCGTCCCCGTCCGGCTCCACCTCGCCGTCGGGCTCGCCGTCCCCGTCGCCGTCCTCCTCCGCCTCGCCGTCGGTGCCGCCGACCGGCGCCGCCTGCAAGGTCAGCACCCAGGTCAGCGCCTGGAACACCGGCCTGACCGAGAACGTGACGATCACCAACACCGGCGGCAGCGCCGTGAACGGCTGGTCGCTGGCCTTCACGCTGCCCGGCGGGCAGACCGTCACCAACGCCTGGAACGCGACCGTCAGCCCGGCCACCGGGCAGGTCGCCGCGAGCAACCTGTCGTACAACGCGGCGATCCCGGCCGGGGGCTCCACCAGCTTCGGCTTCCAGGCCAACCACACCGGCAACGCGGCCGCCGCGAGCGGCTTCGCCCTCAACGGGGTGGCCTGCACGGCCGGTTGAGCCGGGGCCGGACGGGAGCGGGGCCGGGCACGACGGGGGCGGCCCCCGGGACCGTCCGGGTCCTAGCCGGGCACCTCGCGGGTGGTGGCCGGCAGCGCGGTGGGGGCGGTGCGGCGCCCCCACCGCGCGTTTTCGCGTTCCGGCGCCGGGCCCGTCCGGGTGTTGCGGTTGCTCGGGGGCGGCGGCCGTCCGGGGGAAAACGGCTGGCGGTAGAGGGGGCGGTGCGGCATCGTGGCGGGCGATGACTGAGCACGGTGGTGGAGCGACGGCCGCGGCGGGCGAGGGCGAGTTGGGGGAGGGAGAACTCGACCGGATCGCCGGGCGGTTGGCGCGGGTCGGCGGGATCGTCGGGGTCTGCCTCGGCGGCAGCCGGGCGCGCGGGGCGCACCGGCCCGGCTCCGATTACGACCTCGGCCTGTACTACCGCCCCGGCGAGCTCGACACCGGGGCCCTGCGGGAGTTGGCCGCCGAACTGTGCGGGCGGCCGGTCGAGGTCACCGAGCCCGGCGGCTGGGGCCCCTGGGTGGACGGCGGCGCCTGGCTGGACCTCGGCCCGGCCCGGGTCGACTGGCTGTACCGGGACGTGCGGCGGGTGCGCCACCACGCCGCCGAGGCCCGGGCGGGCCGCTACGTCACCGGCCAGCAGGCCGGGCATCCGTACGGCGTGCCCTCCTACGCCTACCCGGGCGAACTCGCGCTCGCCCGGGTCCTGGCCGACCCCGAGGGGGAGTTGACCGCGCTGCAGGCCGAAGTCGCCCCGTTCCCGCCCGCGCTGGCGCGGACGCTGGAGTCGGACGCGGCCTGGGAGGCGCCGTTCGCCCTGGTCAACGCGCGCAAGGGCGCCGCCCGGGGGGACGCCGGGTACGTCGCCGGGTGCCTGTTCCGGGCCGTCGGGCTGCTGGTGCACGTGCTGCACGCGCGGGCCGGGCAGTGGCTGGTCAACGAGAAGGGCGCGATCGCCTCGGCCGGTCGGCTGCCGTGCGCACCACCGGAGTTCGCCCGGCGCGCCCAGCGGCTCTTCGCCCCCGGCGGCACCGACCCGGCGAGCCTGGCCGCCGTCCTGGACGCGGCAGACGCGCTGGCCGCCGAGGTACTGGCCGGTGCGGCTCGGGGTTGAACGGCGTTCTACGAGAGAGGAATTCACCATGACGGTTGTCGAACTGACCACGTCCAGACTGCGGTTGCGCCAGTGGCGGGACGAAGACCTGGACCGGTGGGCGGAGTTGAACGCCGATCCGGAGGTGCGACGCTACTTCGGCACCCTGCTCGACCGGCAGCAGTCGGCCGCGTCCCTGGAGCACTTCCGGGCCGAGCTGGCGGAGCGCGGCTGGGGTTGGTGGGCGGTCGAACTCCGCTCCGAGCGGCGGTTCCTGGGCTTCGCCGGGCTCGACCCGGTGGACGCGGAGATGCCCTTCGACGGCGTCGAGGCCGGTTGGCGGCTGCACCGCGACGCCTGGGGCCACGGCTACGCCACCGAGGCCGGACGGGCCGTACTCACCTACGGTTTCCAGGAGTTGGGGCTGTCGGAGATCCTGGCGGTGATCGCCGAGGCGAACGAGCCCTCGCGGGCGGTGGCGCGGCGGCTGGGCATGGCGCACGACCCGGCGGAGGACTTCCTGGACCCGCAGGTGGAGTCCGGGCCGGGGCGGCGTGCGGTGGTGTACCGGCTGCGGGGCTGAGTGGGGGCGAGCGCTCAGCCCGGCTCCGGCAGGAGGTGCCGGTGGGCGCGGCGCAGCAGGGTGGCGAAGCGGTCCGGGTCGGTGAGGCTGAGCAGGTGGCCGCCGCGGGTGTGGAACAGCCGGGCGGGGGTGCCCGCGGCCCGGACGGCGGCCAGGAAACGGCGCTCGTCGGCGCGGAACGGCAGGTCGGAGCGGCCGTTCAGGAAGAGCGTGGGGGCGGTCAGCCGGGCGGCCAGGGCGAGGAAGTCGTGGCGGCGCAGCTCGGCGACGCCCTGGGTGAGCGCGGGCAGGTGGAAACCCCCGGCCAGCACCGCCTCGGCGGACTCCGGCGGCAGCATCCGGCGCATCGCCCGGGCCTGCAGCCGGGCCGAACGCTCGGGCCCCAGGCGGTCGTTCAGCCGCCCGACGGCGGCGTACAGGGCGGGCAGCGGGCCGCTGGTGCGGGCGGTGCAGCCGTGCAGCAGCAGCGCGGCCGCCTCCCCGGGGTGGCGGGCGGCGTGGGCGAGCGAGACGTACCCGCCCAGGGACAGGCCGACCAGCAGCGGGGGCCGTCCGGTGGCCTCGCGGGCCTCCCGGACGGCCCGGTGGACGGCGGCGACGGCCGCGTCCAGGGTGAACGGGTGCCCGGTGAGGGCGCCGTGACAGGGCAGGTCGGGGGTGCTGACCCGGAAGTCGGGGACGAGCCGGTGGACGTGCGGGCGCCACATCGTGGCGGACAGCCGGATGCCGTGCACCAGGACCAGCGGGGGAGCGGTGTCGGGCCCGGAGACCGTGAGCCCGGCGGCGGGGCGGCGGGTGCTCACGGGGCGTCCGCCGGCCGGGCGGCGGCGGACTCGGCGGCGGGCTCGGCCGGGGTCGCGTACTTCGCCGCGGCCGCCAGCATGTGCTCCTGGACGAGGCCCAACACGTCTGCGGCGCGGCCGAGTTGCTCCGGGGGCGTGGTGTCGAAGGCCTCGGCGAGCAGGTCGCAGCGGGCCGCCCGGATCCGGGCCAGCGCCCGGCGGCCCTCCTCGGTGATCGCGATCACGCCGGAGCGGCCGTCGGACGGGTCGGTGCGGCGGACGACCAGCGCGTCGGCGCGCAGGCGGCGCAACTGCAGCGAGGCCGTCGAGACGTCGATGCGCAGGCACTCGGCGAGGTCCGACACCCGCATCGGACCGGCCGCCGCGAAGTGCTCCAGCAGCCGCAGCGCGCTGGACGGCAGGTCGTACCCGGCGAGGCGGGCCACCTCGGCGCGGACGTGCTTGCTCTCGCTCCACCGGACCAGCGCGGACAGCGCCGTCTCCAGCCGCGCCAGCTCCGGGGCGGCGGACGGCGGGGTGGGGGTCGCGGTCACCCGCCCAGCGTACCGGGCCGGTCGGCCCGCGCCCGGCGGCCGGGCAACTCGCCTGTCGAGCAGGGCGGTTGCCCGCGCCAACGGGTAGATGCTTTGATGCATCAAAACACTCGGGGGTGTGGAGGGGAACCATGGCCGCAGCAGTGATCACCGGCGGGACGGACGGCATCGGCCGCGCCCTCGCCACCACCTACCTGGACCGCGGACACCACGTCCTGATCGTCGGCACCGACCCGGCCAAGGGCGCGGCGTTCCGGGCCGAGGCCCACCGGCGCGGCGCCGGGGAGCGCGCCCACTTCCTGGCCGCCGACCTCAGCCTGGTCGCCGAGAACCGCCGCCTGATCGACCACGTCGCCACCCACCACCCGGCCGTGGACCTCCTCGTCCTCGGCGCCCGCTACCACCGCTCCACCCGGGCCGAGACCGCCGACGGCCTGGAGAGCAACTTCGCCCTCTTCTACCTCAGCCGCCACCTGCTCTCCCACGGCCTGCTGCCCCAACTCCGGCGCGCCGAACGCCCCGTGGTCCTCAACTTCGGCGCCGTCGGCCAGGGAGGCCCCGTCCGCTGGGACGACCTCCAGCTGCGCCGCGACTACCCCGGCACCGGCGCCCTCGGCCACGGCGGAGCCCTCTGCGACCTGCTCGCCGCCCACCTCGCCCACCTGCACCCCGACGTCCACCAGGTCGTCAACCACCCCGGCGTCACCGCCACCGGCTTCGCGGGCGAGTACGACCCCGCCACCGCCGCCCACGTCGACCGGCTGCGCGTCCACGGCAAACCCGTCAGCACGGCCGTCGCCCAGATCCTCCCGCACCTCGACGCCCCCGGCCCCGGCCTCACCGCCGTCCTAGAGGGCCGCCGCGTCCGCACCGACACCCCCGCCTTCGACCTGGTCGCCGCCCGCCGCCTGCACGCCGTCACCGAGCAGCTCCTCGCCGCACTGTGAACCGGGGCCGCCCGCGCCGGCCCCCGGGCGAAATGCCGCGAGTTCGACACTCCGGGCAGCGCGGCGGTCGATACTGACGGGGCGTCACGCAGATCGGTGGCGCCCGTGCGGACGTCGGTACTGCCGCGAAGGGACCTGGACGTGATCGAGGGGCGATATGTCGGGATCGGGGTCGGCGACTACACCGGAGGAGCCCACCGGAACCTGGCCCACGCCGCGGACGACGCGGTGGCGCTCCGGGAGGTGCTCGGCGACTCCCTCGTCGGGGAGCCGCTGGTCAATCCCGACGAGTCGGAGCTGAGGGCCTTCCTCAAGTCGCTCAAGCGCTCCATGCCCGAGGGCGGCCCCCTGATCGTGCTGTGGTCCGGTCACGGGTTCCTCGCGCCCGGCGGCCTGCGGCTCCCGGCGACGGACAGCGGCGCGGACCCGGACGACGGCTTCGCGGTCGCCGACGTGGTCACCCCCTGCGCCCTGTCGGGGGCGAACCAACTGCTGTTCGTCTTCGACACCTGCTTCGCCGGTGAGGCGGTCGCCTCGGGCGACCTCGCCACGCAGATCCTCCGGGAGACGGAGCCGGCCAAGGACGTGTGGGTGGGAGTGATCGGCTCCTGCCTGTCCGTGGAGACGGCGCGCGACGGGCTCTTCGGGCAACGGCTGCGGAAGATCGTCGGACACGGTCCGGACACGCCGGAGTTGCGGGTGCGCTGGTCCCCGCACAACAGGTACGTCCGCGGGGACGACCTCTGTGACGCCCTGCTGAAGGAGTGGGGGAGCAGCGTCCAGTCGCCGGACTACCAGAGCCGGGGCAACGCCTGGTGGATGATCCCCAACCCCCTGTACCGGCCCGGAGCGCCGGAGCGCGTGGTCGAACACCTGCTCCGGGCCGCGCGCGGCGGCGCGCCGTTGGACGAGCGGTCGTGGTTCACCGGGCGCACCCGGGAGGTGGACCAGGTCGTCGCCTGGGTGCACCGCAGGAGCCCGGGTCTGCACGTCGTCACCGGATCGGCGGGAACCGGGAAGTCGGCGATCGTGGGACGGGTCGTCAGCCTGGCGAACCCGGAGGAGAGGCGACGGCTGCTCGCCGAGGGACGCGCCCGGGAGCACGCCCTGCCGGAGGAGCGCTCCGTCCACGCGCACGTGCACGCCCGCGGTCTGACGGCCGACCTGGCCGCCCACCTCCTGGGGGAGCAGTTGGTGCAACGGCGGGTGCTGCGGCCCCAGGAGATGCGGCGCAACGCGAGCGAACTGGTGGGACAGGTGCAGCGCGCGGTCGAGGACGGGGCCCCGCCCCCCGTCGTGGTGGTCGACGGGCTGGACGAGGCGCGCGGGGAGGCGTTCTCGATCGCCGAGGACCTGCTGACCCGCCTGGCCAAGCACGCCGTGGTGATCGTGTCCACCCGGGAACGGCGGCGCGACGACGGACAGCCCTCACTCGTGGAGACCCTGGCGCCCGAAGGCGCGGACGTGGACCTCGACGATCCCGCCGTCCAACAGCGGGGCCGGTCGGACCTGGCCGACTACGTCCGGCTCCGCCTCGGCGGGGTCGACCCGCGGATGAACGCCGAAGCCGTCGCCGCCCACGTCTCCGGGCAGGCCTCCGACAGTACGCGGCACCCCTTCCTCCTCGCCCGACTGATCGCGGACCAGCTCAGCGCGGCCCCGGTGGACACGTCGGTGCCGGGATGGGAGAACCTGGTCAGCCGCTCGATCGAGGGGGCCCTCGACACCGACCTGAACGACATCGCTCCGGCACCGCACCGACAGGGGGCACGGCAACCGGCGCCGGCCGAACTCGCCAGGGCGGTCCTGCAGGCCCTGACCTGGAGCTACGGTGCCGGGCTGCCGGAAGGGGAGTGGCTGTGCGTCGCCAACGCGGCGCCACCGGAGGGCATCGAGATCACGCGGGAGGACATCACGTGGGTCCTGGAGCAACTCGGCCGGCACGTCGTCCAGGACGGCGAGGCCGGTGCCGCGGTGTACCGGATGGCCCACCAGAGCCTCGCCGACCACCTGCGGCCGCCCCACCGCGGCTCGCCCGAGCAGCCATTCGACCCGACCGCCCCGGCGGTCGCCCGAGCGTTGACCGACCGGTACCGCGCCCTGCTCGACGGCGGAATCCCGGCGGAGGAGGCGGGGTACCTGTGGCGCTACGCGTGGAGGCACGCGGCGGATGCCGGTCTGCCCGGTCTGGAACTGTTGGGATCCCTGGCGGGGAGCGCCTCGGCCCTGCGCCCGGACGTCGCCATGGCGTCGCTTCTCATCGCCAACCAGTTCAGTCATTGGGGCTTGCGGGTGGAGGCGGTGCCGCTCACTGAGGAGGCTGTACGTCTCTACCGGGAGTTGGCCGAGCAGAACCCGGCCCTCCTCCCTGACCTCGCCGGTTCGCTCACCTACCTTGGCGTCCGTTACGGCGAGGTGGGCTTGCGGGTGGAGGCGGTGCCGTTCGCCGAGGAGGCTGTTCGGCTCTACCGTGAGTTGGTCGAGCAGAATCCGGCCTACGTTCCCAGCCTAGCCGGTTCGCTCACCCACCTCGGAGTCCGCTACGGCGAGGTGGGACGGCGGGTGGAGGCGGTGCCGTTCGCCGAGGAGGCCGTCCGCCTCTACCGCGAGTTGGTCGAGCAGAGCCCGGCCTACGTTCCCAACCTCGCCGGTTCGCTCACCAATCTCGGTGCTTGTTACGGCGAGGTGGGGTGGTGGGCGGAGGCGGTGCCGCTCGCCGAGGAGTCCGTCCGCCTGCGCCGTGAATTGGCCGAGCGGAACCCGGCCTTCCTTCCTGACCTCGCCAGCGCGCTCAACAACCTCGGCGTCCGCTACGGCGAGGTGGGACGGCGGGCGGAGGCGGTACCCCCCATCGAGGAAGCCGTCCGCCTGCGCCGTGAATTGGCCGAGCGGAACCCGGCCTTCCTCCCTGAGCTCGCCAGCGCGCTCAACAACCTCGGTGCCTGTTACAGCGTGGTGGGGCGGTGGGCGGAGGCGATGCCCTCCGCCGAGGAAGCCACCCGTCTCTACCGCGAGTTGGCCGAGCGGAACCCGGCCTACGTTCCCAGCCTCGCCGGTTCGCTCACCAACCTCGGTGCTTGTTACGGCGAGGTGGGGTGGTGGGCGGAGGCGGTACCCCCTGCGGAGGAAGCCACCCGTCTCTACCGTGAGTTGGCCGAGCGGAACCCGGCCTACGTTCCCAGCCTCGCCGGTTCGCTCACCAATCTCGGTGCCTGTTACGGCGAGGTGGGGCGGTGGGCGGAGGCGGTGTCGCTCGCCGAGGAGTCCGTCCGCCTGCGCCGTGAGTTGGCCGAGCGGAACCCGGCCTTCCTTCCTGACCTCGCCGGTTCGCTCAACAACCTCGGCGTCCGCTACGGCGAGGTGGGGCGGTGGGCGGAGGCGGTGCCGCTCACTGAGGAGGCCGTCCGTCTCTACCGGGAGTTGGCCGAGCGGAACCCGGCCTTCCTTCCTGACCTCGCCGGTTCGCTCAACAACCTCGGCGTCCGCTACGGCGAGGTGGGGCGGCGGGCGGAGGCGGTGCCGCTCACTGAGGAAGCCGTCCGTCTCTACCGGGAGTTGGCCGAGCAGAACCCGACTCTCCTTCCTGACCTCGCCGGTTCGCTCAACAACCTCGGCCTCCGCTACGGCGTGGTGGGGCGGTGGGCGGAAGCGGTGCCCTCCGCCGAGGAAGCCGTCCGTCTCTACCGTGAGTTGGCCGAGCAGAACCCGACCCTCCTCCCTGACCTCGCCGGCTCGCTCACCAACCTCGGCGCCTGCTACGGCGAGGTGGGGCGGAAAGTGGAACCGGTGTGGGAAGAGGTACTCCGAGGGCTGGACCCCCGAGCCGTGGCGTACCTGCTGTTGGCCCGAGCGTCGGCAGCCGAGCCCGGGGACGCCGATGCGGCGACCTGGCTCGCCACGGCCTCGGCGGCCGCACCGGACGACCCGGCGCTCACCGCCGCCCTGCGCGAGGCGGGCCGTCGGCACCGTGCCGCCGCCCCCGGAGGTTTCGACGAAGCCTGGTCCCGCCGCACGGGAGCAGAGCCACCTGGGTGGCTCTTCCTGGACGTCGCCCTGCTGGAGTCGGCGCAAGCCTGGGTGTCGACCGAGACGTACGAGGCAGAACGCGACCACCTCGCGGCGCACCCCGAACTCCTCGGGCCGGACGCCGACGTCGCCGTGGACGAAGCGCTGCTCGCCGTCGGGGACGAGGAGGGGGAGCGGTACCGGCAGTTGCGTGAGGCCGCCAAGGAGGAGGGCGTGGCGCGGGCGTACCGTCCGCTCCTGCTCTCGGTCCTGGCCCTGGAGTTCGCGGACTCGGACCCGGCCGCTCAACGCAGGCTCCTCGGCGAGCGCGGCGAGGACCTCGCGGACGACACCGTACTGGCCACCCTCGCCCAACTCGCCGTCGACGCCGCCCCGGAGCCGGCTCCCGGTCCCGTCCGCGCGCGGAGCCTCATCGAGCTGGCCGGGCTCGGCGAGCACGAGGCGGCCCTCGCGGCGCTGGAAGACCCGTCCCACTTCCCGGAGTTGTTGCAGGCCCTTGCGCGGCGCCCGGCCGTGCGCGCGCTGGAACCGGCCGCCCGCCTCGCGCTCACGGCCGCCACGGATCCGGACGCCGAGGCCACGGCCACCTTCTACCTGGCCGTCGCCGCAGCCGCGCGGGGCGAGCGCGAAGAGGCCGGCCGGTTGCTCGGTTCGGCGCACCGGCTCCGGCCGGACGCGGCAGCGGGGTGGATCGCCGAGCTCGTCGACATCGCCGGCCGCCACCCGGCCGTGCTCCCGCTCATCACCCAGCTCGCCGGCAAGCCCCGGACCGATGCCTCGGAGGCCCCCGATGCCCACCACTGACCTGGTCGTCGTGCTGCCCGGAATCATGGGCAGCACGCTGCGGAACGCCGACGGACTCGTCTGGGCCCCGTCCGCCGGATCCGTCCTGCGGGCCGTCAAGACCTTCGGCCGGTCCGTCACCCGCCTCCGGCTCCCGGAGGGGATCGGCGACGAGCACCCGGACGACGGCGTGCGCCCCGTGGCCCTGATGCCGGACCTGCACGCGCTCCCGGGCCTGTGGACCCCGGTGAAGGGGTACGACCTGCTCCTGAAGCGGCTGCGCTCCCTCGGCTACCGCGAGGACTCCGGCGACCCCGACGCCCCGCCCGGGAACCTCCTGCCCTTCCCCTACGACTGGCGCCTGTCCAACCGCTGGAACGCCCGCCGCCTGGCCACCGTGGTGGAGCCCGCGCTGGAGCGCTGGCGGGCCCAGGGAGGCCGGTACGCCGACGCCGAGGTGGTGTTCGTCTGCCACTCCATGGGCGGCCTGGTGGCCCGGTGGTACGTCGAACGGTGCGGCGGTGCCGAGATCACGCGCAAGGTCGTCACCATGGGCACCCCGTACCGCGGCGCCGCCAGGGCCCTCGAGCAGCTCGTCAACGGCGTCCACCAGGGCATCGGCCCGCTGTCCCTGAACCTCACCGCCTTCGCGCGCAGCCTGCCCTCCCTCCACCAACTGCTGCCCGAGTACGCCTGCGTCGAGCACCGGGGCGACCTCGCGAAGATCACCGAGATCGACGTGCCCGACCTGGACGGGGGACGGGCGGCGGACGCCCTGCGCTTCCACACCGACCTGCGCGACGCCGAGGCGGCCCGGCCCGCCAGCCTGGCCGCGACCCACGCGATCGTCGGGATGCAGCAGTCCACCCCCACCACCGTGCGGCTCGCCGACGGCCGCGTCGTGCCCCTCGACGGCTACCGGGACCAGGACCTGTTCGGCGACTCCACCGTGCCCCTGGTGGGCGCCTGCCGCAGCGACGTGCCCATGGACAGCAACACCCTCCGCCGCATCCCCGACAAGCACGGGAACCTCCAGCGCAATGCGGCCGCCCTCGACGAGCTCGAAGGCGTCCTCACCGCCACCGACATCGCCGTCCGCGCCCCGAAGACCGTCCACCTGCGGGTGGACGCCCCCGAGTTGCTCACGGCCGGACAGGACCTGACCGTGCGGATCACCGCCCTCGACGACCGGAGGCACACCGTACGACTCACCGTCACGGACGAGGCGGGACACCTGACGGAAGCCCGGGTCGTCGCGGTGGGGCGGGGCACCGGCGCCGTCGTCATCGACGGCCTCCCGCCGGGCGCCTACGCGGTCGACGTCGCAGGAGCCGCCCCCCACTCGCCGATCGCCTCCGTGAGCAGTGACGTGCTCGTCTGGGAGTGAGGACGGCCCGCGCTCGCCGACGGCCCCCAGCTGCGGAAGCGCAGGTGGGGGCCGTCGTGCCGGCCGGGTCAGAGCAGGGTGGACCAGTAGTACCAGAAGCGGTTGAGGATCAGCAGGGCGATCACCAGGTAGGCGCCGACCGGGACGAGCCACTGGAAGCGCAGCGCGGCGAGGCGGCGGAGGGCGGGCGGGGCGGGGAGGGTGCCGGTGCGGAGGTTGTGGACGGTGGTGTACCAGAAGGCGGTGACGACCACGGCCCAGACGACCATGCAGTAGGGGCAGAGGGCGCCGATCTCGTACAGGGCCTGGTCGATCAGCCAGGCGACGAAGCCGAGGCCGAGCAGGGTGCCCGCCTGGAGGGAGAGCCAGAACCAGCGGCGGTACGCGGCGCCCGCGAGCAGGCCCGCGCCGACGGCGGCGAGGGCGGCGAACGCGGCCAGGCCGATCAGCGGGTTGGGGAAGCCGAAGGCCTCGGCCTGGGCGGTGCGCATGATCGAGCCGCAGCTGATGACCGGGTTGATGTTGCAGCTGGGCCGGTAGGCCGGGTTCTCCAGCAGCTTGAGCTTGTCGAGGGTGAGGACGGCGGAGGCGGCCAGGCCGATCAGGCCGGTGACCAGCAGGAGCCAGGCGTAGCCGCGGGAGGCGGGGACGGGGGTGCGGGCGGGGGTCACCGGGTCACCCGCCGACGGTCTGCCGGACCAGGGCGGTGAACTGCTCGCCGCTGAGCGGCTTGCCGTCCTGCCCGATCACGGAGAGGGTCTTGCCGTCCAGCTCGACCGTCGGGGTGCCGGAGACGCCGCTCCTGTTGAACGCGGTGGAGACCTTCGCGGCCCAGCCCTTGTAGGTGCCCTCGGTGACGGCCTTGGTGAACGCGTCGGTCTTCAGGCCGGGCACCTGGCCGGCCAGGTCGAGCAGGTGGTTGACGTCGCCGAAGCCGTCCTCGCTCTCGGCGGGCTGGTTGGCGTACAGGACGTCGTGGAAGGCCTTGAACTTGTCGACGCCCTCGTTTAGCGCCGCGCCCGCCGCGGCCAGCGCCGTCCGGGAGCCCTTGCCGCCCAGGTTGTTGTCCAGGAACGTGGCCAGGTGGTACTCGATCTTGTAGTCGCCCTGGTCGGCGAGCTGCTGGACGCTCTTCCCGGCCGAGGTCTCGAAGGCCCGGCAGACCGGGCAGCGGAAGTCCTCGTACACCGACAGGGTGTGCGGGGCGTCGGCCTTGCCGTACACGACGACGGTGTCGTCGGCGGTGGAGACGTGGGCGGGTGCGACGGCCGACGCGGCGGAGCCGTCGTCCTCCGAGCCGGTGGAGACCGCGAGGGCGGTGCCGCCCGCGACCACGGCCACGGCGGCGGCGATCGACACGCCGACGGTCAGGCCGCGGCGGCGCTTGGCGGCCCGGGCCTCGGCCTGCTGGGCCTGCTTGAGGCGCTCGCGGGCGGTGGTGTTCCGGTGCGGGTCCTGGTTCTTCGGGGTGCGGTTCTTCGGGTTCTTCGGGTTCTTCGGGGTGCTGGTCATGGTGTCCGTCGTCTCCTCGGCACCGCGCGGCGGCGCCCGTCGCGGCCCGTACGGGGACGGGGGCGCGGCGCGGCCGGGTGCTGGTCGGGAAGGGGGAGGGGCGCGCGGGCGCCCGGGACGGAACGCGTCCGGGTGACGGTCCGTCAGCTGGCGAGGGCCAGCCGCGGGGGACCGCGACGCGGAGCGGGGGAGAGCAGGAGGACCTGCGGACGGCGGGCCGCGGGTTCGGTGCCCGGGGACGGCAGCAGCGCGGCCGGGCAGCCCGGACGCGCGGCCAGCAGCAGGGCGCGCCACGGGGCGGGCAGCAGGCGGGCCAGGGCGGCCAGCGCCTCGGTGACACCGGTGACCGCCGCGTCCGCGAGCCGCAGCCAGGCCGCGGCGGCCAGCGCCAGCGCCAGGTGCACGGCCAGCACCAGCAGGCGCAGCAGTCCCGCCGAGCCGTGCGTCCACTGCGCGAACAGCTCCGAGCCGCTCACCGAGTCGCCGCCGCAGACCAGCAGGTCCACGCTCCGGGCGGGCCGCGCACAGGCGTCCTGGCCGAGGTTGAACGCGGTGTTCAGCAGCAGCTCCACCGGCACCAGCACGGAGGACAGCAGCAGGAAGCGGTGGCGCGCCCCGTCGAGGAGCACCGCCAGCAGGAAGACCGCGGCGCTCGCCGCCGCGACCAGGGTCAGCGGCAGGGCGCGCCCGGTGATCGCCACCTGGCCGAACGCGGCCAGCGGCACGGCGAGCGCGGTGAACACCGCGCCCCGCAGGGCCTTGGTCGCGTGGAAGCCGGTCATGGTGAAGGAGTATGGCACGCCGAAGGCCCCCGGGACGAGGGTCCGAACGTCCCCGCCATGACCGCCCGAACGGTGAATAAGCCCTGCATAAAGGGGGTGCGGGGCGGGTGGGACACGGGCGGCGCGGGGTGCGGGCCCCCGGCGGGCGCGGCGTATTCCGCCGGGCGGCGGCGGGACGCTGAGAGATCTCTCACCCGCGGCGCCGCGGTCCCGGTGCGGGCGGCGCGGTCCCGGCGAGGACGGGGCGGGGCGGGAGCCACTCCACCGCCTACCGGTGGTCCGCCGCGTTCTTCGCCGTCGGCCCGGTCGTCACCCTCCCGCTCCACCGCCCCGGCCCGTCCGCGCCGCACAGCGGCGAAGCGCCTGCGGTGCACCTGCGGGCGGTGCCCGGTGACCGGTGTCCGTGACCGGCCGGGGCGTGACAGCATGGCGCGGTGAGTGAGCCGGAAGAGGCAGGCGCCGACCTGCTGCGTGGCGTGGTGGCCAACCCCCGGGCCGGGACGGCCGTGCTGCGGAGGCTGCTGGTCCCCGCGGGGCGACCCGCCTGGCAGGGGTTCGGGCTGCGGCCGCTGCCCGCGGACTTCGTCGAGCTGGCGCTGGACTGCCCGGAGCGGGGCGTGCGCAGCGGGGTGGCGCGCAACCCCTGGCTGGCGGACGAGCACTGCCTGCGGCTGGCCCGCGACCCCGTGGACCTGGTGGCGCTCCAGGTGGTGGGCGGCCGCAGAGCCCGGCTGCGCCCGCGGCCGCTGCCCGACGAGGCGGTCGAGCTGGTGCTGCTCGGGACCTTCCCGCGCGAGACGCACCTGCTCACTCAGAACGAGATCCTCGGCGAGATGCACGGGGTCGGCATGATCAGGAACGCCTTCCGCCGCCGGATGGCCGACCACCCCGAACCCGAACTGCGTCTCCAGGCGTGCCCGTTCATCGGCGCACTGCCACCGGGGCAGCGGGCCGCGCTGCTCGCCGACCCCGACCCCCGGGTCCGGGCCGCGGCCGAACGCGCGACCGGGCCGCGGCACGTGACGCCGCAGGAGTGGGGGCGGATCACCTCGGAACGGGAGCGCTCCTACCTCTACCAGGGCAGTGCCCTGCCGCTCGAGGTGATCGCCGACGCGCTCGCCGAGCGCCGGAGCCTCCCCGCGCTCGCCGGCAACCCGCACCTGCCGCCGGAGGCCGTGCGCACCCTCGCCGCCGACCCGGACCCGGCCATCCGATCGAGGATCGCCCGACACCCCGCGCTCGCCCCCGAGTCGATGGCGCAGCTCGCCGCCGACCCCGACCGCGAGGTGCGCCACCGGCTGGCCGGACACCCCGGCCTCACCCCCGACCTGATCGACCTCCTCGCCGCGGACCCCGATCCCGAGGTCGCCGCCCGGGCCGCCGCCGACCCCGCGCCGCGCGACCCCGCCCGCGGGCGGGTGCTGGACGAGACCTCGCCCCGGGAGAGCCCGTACGGGTACCGCAGGGCCGACTTCGGGGACCTCGACGAACCCCTCGACGTCCCCGACCCGGCCTGGTACCTGGCCAGCGCCACCTCGCCGCTGCCGCTGCTGCGCCGCGCCGCCGCGACCTGCCCCCACCTGGACGGGCCGACGGTCCACCGGCTCGCCGCGGACGAGGACGAGCAGGTGCGCGACCTACTGGCCCTGCACCACCTCGACGCGCCGCCCGCGCTGCTGCTGGACGCCTACCTGCGCCACCCCGCGCACCGGGAGCGCCTGCGGGCGCGCCCCGCCTTCCCGCGGGCCGGGCTGCCCGCCGGACTCGCCCGCCACCCGGACCGGCAGGTGCGCGAACTGGCCGCCGGGGACCCGGAGTTCGACGGTGACCTGGAGGCGCTGCTGGCCGACCCGGAGCGGGCCGTCCGGCTGGCGGCCGCCGCGAACCCGCGGCTGGGGGCGGAGCGGGTCGCCGAGCTGCTCGCCGACCCGGAACTGCGCGAAGGGGCCGCCGCCAACCCGCAGTTGGGCGAGGAGCGGCTGCACGAGCTGCTGGACGGGGTGCTGGGGGAGCGGCGGTCGGGGTGAACGGGGGAGCGCCGGGGCCCGGACCCGGGGCCCGGACGTGCGCGGGTGCGCGGGGTGCGCCCCGCGGGCTCCCGGCAGGGGCCGGGACGCGGGCGGCGGCGGTCTGACCCGGCGTTAGGGTGGTCGGTGTCCGTACCGCTCGACCCCGCACGGCAGGAGACCGCCTTGGCCACGGCCGCGACCAGTGTCCTTCCCGAACTCGATGCCGAGGCGCTCGCCCGTTGGCGGGCCGGAGGCGGGCGGGTGATCGAACTGATGTCCATGGCGCGGGAGTTGGGGCCGGTCGCCGGGTTCAGGATCGGGGAGCGGAAGGTCGTCCTGGTCACCGGGGCGGCACAGGTGCAGCAGGTGCTGGCCAAGCAGCCGGACGACTACGTCAAGCGCGGGCACCGGGTCAAGCCGCTGCTCGGGGACGGGCTGCTGTGCGCCGCGGGCGAGCCGTGGCGGCGCCAACGCAAGCTGCTGCAGCCGCAGTTCACCGTCCGGGGGATCCGGGCGTACGAGCCGCAGATCCGGGCCGGGGTGGCCGCCGCCGCCGCGCGCTGGCAGGAGGCGGCGCGCAGCGGGGAGGTCCGGGAGATCGACGCCGACCTGCGGTACTTCTCGCTGGACGTGATCTGGCGCTCGCTCACCGCGCACCCGCTCGACCAGGAGACCCACCGGCGGCTGGTCGCCGCCAGCGAGGGCTTCGCCGCGATCCCCGCGTTCGCGCCCGCCACCGGTGACACCACCCTCGACTTCACGGAGGCCAACGAGCAGGTCGACCGGGTCGCCGAGCGCGCCATCGCCCTCGCCGGGGAGGCCGAGGAGCCCGGACTGGTGCAGGTGCTGCTCCGGGCGGCCGCCGAACTGCCGGACCACACCGAGCGGTTGGTGCGCGACGAGCTGATGACGCTGGTGGTGGCCGGGTACGAGACCACCGCCACCGCGCTCAGCTGGCTGTTCCTGCTGCTCGACGCCCACCCCGAGCAGCGGACCTGGGCCCTGGCCGCCGGACCGGCCGGGTCCGCCGAGCGGACGGCCGCGATCCGGGCCCTGGTCGACGAGACGCTGCGGCTGTACCCCGTCGCCTGGCTGATGCCCCGGTACGCCGCCGAGGACGGGGAGTTGGACGGCCTCCCGATCGAGGCCGGGACGACCGTGCTGCTCTCCCCCTACCTGACGCACCGCGACCCGCAGCTGTGGCCGGAGCCGGAGGAGTTCCGCCCGCAGCGCTTCCTGGACGCCGAGCGGCGGCCCGCCCCCGGCGCGTACTTCCCGTTCGGCCTCGGGCCGCGGGCCTGCCTGGGGGCGCAGTTCGCCGTCCGCGAGATGGTGCTGCTGCTGGAGGAACTGCTGCCCGCGTACCGGGCGGAGATCACCGAGGCCCCGGCGGAGACCGCGTACCGGCTCACCGTGCACCCCGACGGGCCGGTCCGGGCCGTGCTGCACGCCGAGGGGGAGTAGGAGGGGCAGGGGCGGAAAACGGTTTGTCAGGCTGGCTGACGAACTGTCAGGATCGGCGGCCGTGAAGGAGACAACGGACCCTGCCGCCCGCCCCGTCGCCCTGGTCACCGGCGTCGGCCGGACGATCGGCATCGGCGCGGGCATCGCCGAGCGGCTCGCCGCCTCGGGGTGGGACATCGCCTACAGCTACTGGACGCCGTACGACGCCCGGATGCCCTGGGGCGTCGAGGACGGGGCGGTGGAGGCCGTCGGTGCGCTGATCGGCGCGCACGGGGCGCGGCACCTCGCGGTGCCCGCCGACCTGGCCGACCCGGCCGCGCCCGGGCGGCTGTTCGACCGGGTGGAGGCCGGGCTGGGGCCGGTCACCGCGCTGGTGATGAGCCACGCCGAATCCGTCGACTCCGGGCTGCTCGACACCACGGTGGAGAGCTTCGACCGGCACTTCGCGGTCAACGCCCGGGCGAGCTGGCTGCTGATCCGCGAGTTCGGCCTGCGCTTCACCGGCGCGTTCGGCACCGGCCGGATCGTCGCGCTGACCAGCGACCACACCGTCGGCAACCTCCCCTACGGGGCCAGCAAGGGCGCCCTGGACCGGATCACCCGCGCCGCCGCCCGCGAACTCGCCCACCTCGGCGTGACCGCCAACGCGGTCGACCCCGGCCCGACCGACACCGGCTGGATGAGCGAGGCCCACCGGGCCGACATGGCCGCGCACACCCCGTTGGGCCGGATCGGCACCCCGCGGGACGCCGCCCACCTGATCGACTTCCTCTGCTCGCCGCAGGGCCAGTGGGTCAACGGCCAACTCCTGCAGAGCAGTGGCGGGTTGAAGTAGCGGCGGGCCGAAGCGGCGAAGGGGCGGCGGGGTGGTCGGCGTCAGGCGGGCTGCTCGGTCGCGGCGCGCAACTCGCGCGTGCGGTCGGCGAGTTGCTCGGGCGTGAGCTCGCCGGTGCGGTCGGCCAGGGCGCCCAGGGTGCTGCCGTCCGCCCAGGAGCAGACCGCCGACTCCGCACCGGGATCGCCGATCCTCGCGCAGACGACCGTGCCGCCCAGCGGGCCCGGGGCGTAGGTCCGCTGCCGACCACCGGCGTGCCGTCCCGCAGCGAGCCGCCGGTCGGCGAGTAGCCGCCGAGCATCGCGGTCGCGGCCTGCGCGGCGTCCGGGAACGAGCCCTCCATCGCCACCGCCAGCAGCTCGCTCTCCCGCAGGCCGGTGGCGCCCGGCTGCCCGTACCCCTGCACCTGGACGACCCGCGGGACGTAGCGCCTGCTCCGCTGCGCCTCGTACTCGGCCCGGAGGGTGCGCAGGTCCTGGTCCTCGGCGACCCGGGGCAGGTTCGCGAACCCGGTCGGCAGCGCCACCCGGTGCTGGGTGATCTCCGAGTCCAGCGACCGGATCGCCAGGCACGCCACCAGCAGCACGGCCAGGCAGCCCGCCGTGACGCCGACCTGCCTCCGCGTCACCCGCCGGTGCCAGGGCGGCACCGGCTGCCCGCCCGCCGCCCAGATCGAGCGCAGGCTGTCGATCGACCGCGCTCTCTCCCGGTCCTGCTCGGTGCTCGGCACGGCGCCCCCTCGCATAGCGGAATGCAATCTTCCGGTTGATGTTCGCGAGCACTGTACCGGCGCCCCGGACCGGGCCGCCGCCGGGCCCGGGGTTCACGAACCGCCGCAGGTCGGGGTGGGCGCCGGTGGCTCAGCCGCGGGTCAGGGGACGGCCTACCGCCCCGAGCAGCAGCGCCACCGCGACCAGCGCCGCGGCCGCCCGGAACGGCCCGGTCGCGGACGGCAGGGTGGTGGCGGCCAGCAGTGGGCCGACGGCCGCGCCGAGGTTCAGCGCGGCCGTCGCGTACCCGCCCGCCATCGTCGGCGCGCCCGAGGCCTCGTACAGCGCCCGGGTGACCAGCGTCGCGCCGACCGCGAAGGACAGCGCGCCCAGCAGCAGGACCAGCGGCAGCAGCAGCGCCGGACGACCCGCGCACACCGCCAGCGCGGGCCAGCCGAGCAGCAGCAACGGGCCTCCCACACACAGGAGTTGACGGGACCAGGTGTCGGCCAGCCGCCCCGCCGCGCTCACCCCCAGGAAGGTGCCCGCGCCGAACAGCACCAGCACCACCGGCACCCAGCCCCGCCCCAGTCCCGCCGGGCCGGTCACCACCGGGGCCAGGAAGGTGAACGCGCCGAACGTCGCCGCGTTCACCAGCGCCGCCAGCAGCAGCGTCAACCACAGCCGCGGCCGGGCCAGTTGGGCCAGCTCGGCGCGCAACGCCGGAGCCCCGGACGCCTCCGCCCCGGCCGGGACGCCCAGCAGCACCCCGACCGCGGCCGGGACGCACAGCGCCGCCACCGCCCAGAACGCGGCCCGCCAGTCCAGCAGTTGGCCCAGCAGCGCCCCCGCCGGAACCCCCACGACGGTCGCCGCCGTCGTCCCCGACAGCAGCACCCCCACCGCCCGCCCCTTGCGGTCCGGCGCCACCAGCGCGGCCGCGGTGACCACCGCCAGCGCCAGGAACCCGGCGTTCGCCAGCGCCGCCACCACCCGGGTCGCGAACAGCACCGCGAACGACCCCGTCACCGCACCGACCGCGTGCGCCGCCGCGAACACCGCCACGAACCCGAACAACCCGGCCCGGCGCGGCCACCGCCGGGCCCACGCCGCCATCAGCGGCGCACCCGCCACCATCCCGAGCGCGAAGGCGGACGCGAGCGTGCCCGCCGCCTCGACCGACACGTCGAGACCGGCGGCGATCTCCGGCAGCAGACCGGCCGGGAGGAACTCCGAAGTACCCGTGGCGAACACCGCCAGGGCGAGCAAGTACAGGGCGAGAGGCATCGAACGCGACTCCGAGGTGAGGGGGAACGAAGAGGGACCTCGTCTCGGCACCACGGCCACCCCCGCCGCCCGACCGCCACCGGCACCCGCGACACCCGCGGCGCGCGGGCACGCGGGTGGGCCACCCGGCGCGCGGCGCACGGGAGTTCAGGCGTTCAGGGCTTCAGGACGTCCAGGGCTTCAGGGGGCTGACGGCGGAACCGAAAGCCCCCACCTCGTCCGACTCGGGACTCACCACGCCTCCCACCTTACCCACTCCTCGGTGCGCGACGGCGAGTTCGCCGGCCGGGAGGCGCGGGCGGCGGAGCCGGATGGGGGCCCGGCGGGGCGTCGGGCGCGGGCTGAGGGCGCGGGCTGAGAGCGCCGGGAACCGGGTGGAGGTGCCAACCGTTGGCCTCCGCACGGGAGTTCGGAGGCTTCCGTACCGGAAGCGGAGAAGGGGGAGAGTGATGCCGACAGGTGTCCCGTGGACGGCGGACGACGCGGTGGGCGGACCGGTGGATTCGGTGATCGCCGGGGTGCGGGCGGCCTTTCCCGACCTGGAGGTCAGACGGCTGCGGGTGAGCCACCCGGCGGACGACGACGACCTGTGGTTCCTCTCCCGCCCGGACACGCCCGAAGTCCAGCTGGAGACCGGTCCGGACCGGGCGCCGCCGTTCCTCGTCGAGTCCGACGCCGACCGCAGGGAGCCCGGGTCGGTCGACGAGGCCGTCCGGATCCTGTGCGACTGGCTGGTCGGTTGAGAGGACCGCGCGGTTCAGGGGTGGGTGTGGCGCCACTCGGCGACGGCCGTCTCGACGTCCACCGGGGCCAGACCCAGCGGGGGACCCTCGATCGGACGGCGCAGGGCGGCTTCGATGCGGGCGTTGGCCTCGGCGAGGCGGCTGCGCAGCAGGGGTTCGGTCGGGGCCAGCCGGGCGGTGTCCAGGGCCTCGCGGAGTTCGGCCCGCAGGGCGAGGGACGGCGGCAGGTAGGAGAGGCCCTCGCGCTCCATCTTCGCCCGGATCCACCACATCTCGTGGTACGGCTGGTGCTCGTCGGCCAGCGGCTTGCCCGTGCCCGGCAGGTCGTCGAACGCGCCGCGCTCGGCGGCCTCGCGGATCTGCCGGTCGACCCAGCTCTCGAAGGTCACGCCGGGGGGCTTGCGTTCCGTCATGCGGTGGTCCTCCCGTACCAGAGGGGGCGCCCAGCAGAAGGGTCGTCCTCCCGATCCTACGGGAGGGCCCGCCCGCCCGGCGGCCGGGGACGGGGGGTGCGGGAGGGCGGGGGCGCACCCGTGGAGGGGGGAGGGGCGCGCCCGGTTCTGCCCGCCCTCCCGCGTCCGGACCGGTGCGACCGGCCGCGGGCGCGGGAGGGGTCGACCGGGGGCGGGTGGGGGCGCGGCGGGGTTCAGGGGTGGGCGGGCACCCGGTGGAGGGTGAGGGCGGCGGCGCCGATCAGGCCGGCGTCGGTGCCGAGGCGGGCGGGGTGGAGGGCGAGGTGGCGGGTGAAGGCGAGGGTGGCGTAGCTGGTGAGGTGCCGGGCGAGCGGCTCGAAGAGCACGGACCCGGCGCGGGCGACGCCGCCGCCGATGACGGCCGCGTCGAGTTCGACCAGGGTGGCGGTGGCGGCGATGCCCGCGGCGAGGGCGCGGGCGGCCCGGTCGAAGGCGGCGAGGGCGAGCGGGTCGCCGTCGTGGGCGGCGCGGGCGACGGCGGTGGTGGTGGCGTCGCCGTCGGGGCCGGGGGTCCAGCCGAGTTCGGCGGCGGTGCGGGCGATGGCGGTGCCGGAGGCGAGGCCTTCGAGGCAGCCGCGTGAACCGCAGGGGCAGGGGCGGCCGTTGTAGTCGACGGTGATGTGGCCGAGGTGTCCGGCGTTGCCGGTGGTGCCGGGGTGCAGGGCGCCGTCGAGGACGAGTCCGGCGCCGACGCCGGTGGAGACGACCAGGCACAGGGCGTTGCGGTAGGGGCGGGCGGCGCCCTGCCAGTGCTCGGCGGCGGTCATCGCGACGGCGTCGCCGCCGAGGGTGACCGGCAGGTGGGCGGCGGCGGGGTGCCGGCCGGTCTCCTCCCGGAGCGGGAACTCGCGCCAGCCGGGGAGGTTGACGGGGCTGACGGTGCCGCGGGCGGTGTCGACGGGCCCGGCGCTGCCGATGCCGAGGGACTGGACGTGCTGCCAGTGGGGGTGGCGGGCGAGGTCGTCGAGGACGCGGTCGACGGCGGCCATCAGCTCGCGGTGGTCGCCGGTGGCGGGGGTGGGCACCTGGAGCCGGTGGTGCAGGGCGCCGTCGGTGCCCACCAGCCCTCCGGCGATCTTGGTGCCGCCGATGTCGAGGGCCGCGATCAGCGGCCCGGGGGCGGCGGCGCCGTCCGGCGGGGACCCGTGGGGTCCGGCTGCGGCGGTGGTACCGGCCATGTCGTAACTCATTGTGACGTCTCCGCTGGTGTGGCAAGGGAGCGCCACGGTGCTGGGCAGGGCGCTGCCGGATCGTACCCGGTGATTCTCGCCCGCCTTGACAACGTTGTCCAGCGATTCCCGGTCGCGGTCCGATAACGAAGCCTGGTGTGCCAGATGGTTAAGCAAACTTTTAGTAAATGCAGCCTTGCTCGGCAACAGAACTCGTGGATATCAATGTTGACCGCTCTATGGACATGGCCGTGATGTGACGTCTACGTTAAGCAGCCGAGCAGCCCGGAAGGTCGATCACGCCCTGTCGGCTGTCGCTTCCCCCCGTCATACGGACGATCAGCGTGAAGGATGAGCGAGATGCGCAGAGGATGGCTGGCCGTCGGGGCCGCTTCCATGGTGGTGCTCACTGCCTGTAGCGGCAGTGGTGGTGGCGGGACGTCCGCCGCGCCGGCGGTGAACTCCGATCCGACGAAGGTCACGGGCTCGATCACCGTGCTGACCAACCGCACCGACCAGGTGGGCGACGGCACGCTCGACAGGTACGCCGCGGAGTTCGCCAAGCTCTACCCGAACGTCAAGGTGAAGTTCGAGGCGATGAAGGACTACGAGGGCGAAGTCAAGATCCGCATGAACACCGAGAACTACGGTGACGTGCTGCCGATCCCCTCCGACCTGTCCATCGCCCAGCTTCCCAACTTCTTCTCCTCGCTGGGCAGTTCGGACGAGCTGTCGAAGACCTACCAGTGGACCGACTACGGCACCGTCGACGGCAAGGTCTACGGCATCGCCAACTTCGGCACCGTCACCGGCTTCGTCTACAACAAGAAGGTCTGGGCGGACGCGGGCGTCACCGCCTGGCCGAAGACCCCCGAGGAGTTCCTCGCCGACCTGAAGGCCGTCAAGGCCAAGGGCCAGGCCGTCCCGTACTACACCAACTACCACGACGGCTGGCCGCTGCGGCAGTGGACCGACGCGATCGGCTCGCCGTCCTGCGACGAGGGCGCCAAGGACGCGCTGGCGACCGCCGCGCAGCCCTGGAGCGCGGGCAGCGACCTGTACACCGTCGACAGCCTGGTGTACTCGATCGTCGAGCAGAAGCTCGCCGAGGACGACCCGACCACCACCAACTGGGACCAGTCCAAGGTGCTGCTGGGCACCGGCAAGATCGGCACGATGTACCTGGGCTCCTGGTCGGTCTCCCAGATGCGCGACGCGGCGACCAAGGCGGGCGCCAACCCGGACGACATCGGCTACATGCCCTTCCCGTCCACCTCGGGCAAGGCGTGCACCGTCCTGCAGCCGGACTACAAGTACGGCATCAACAAGCACTCCAAGAACCAGGAAGCCGCCCGGGCCTGGCTGGAGTGGTACATCACCAAGTCCGGCGCGGCGCAGGCCGAGCAGGGCATCTCCTCGGTCAAGGGCGCCGAACTGCCCGCCACCCTCAAGCCGTTCACCGAGCAGGGCGTGCAGCTGATCGGGCAGAAGCAGGACAAGTCCGCCACCGTCAAGAAGATCGACAAGGGTGCGGAGATCAACCTCGACGCCCCCGACTACCGGCAGAAGCTGGTCGACATCGCCCGCGGCGCCGCCCCCGGCGACCGGGACGGCTACTTCGCCGAGCTCAACAAGAAGTGGTCCCAGGCCCAGAAGACCGTCAACGGCTGACCTCACCGGCCCAGTTGGCCGAGCAGTACGGCGCGGCGCGGCCGGTCCCCACCGGCCGCGCCGCCCACCGGGCGCCAGGACGCGAGAAGGAACGGAAGATGACTGCACTGCAGAGGGACCGGGGCGCCGGAAAGCCCCCCGCGCAGGCCGCGGCGGAGGGCGGGGCCGCCCCGGCCGACCGGCGCCGCGCCCCCCGGCGCAAGGCCGTGCGCCGCCACTGGTGGTTCACGCCGTGGCTGTACCTGCTGGTACCGCTGGCGTTCCTGGTGACGTTCACGTACCTGCCGATCGGGGACATGATCGGCTACAGCTTCACCGACTGGGACGGGATCAGCCCGGAGCGCGACAACGTCGGCCTGAAGAACTACACCGACCTGTTCACCCGGCCCGAGCTGTTCAAGGTCTTCCTGGTCTCCGGCGTCTACCTGGTCGCCGCGGTGCTGCAGATCGCGCTGGCCCTGTACTTCGCCACCGTACTGAGCTTCAACACCCGCTTCCGGAACCTGTTCAAGGGCATCCTGTTCTTCCCGTACCTGATCAACGGCGTGGCGATCGGCTTCGTCTTCCTGTTCTTCTTCCAGCCGCACGGCACCCTGGACTCGCTGCTGTCGCTGGTCGGCGTGCACGGCAAGCACCAGTGGCTCGGCGACCCGGACCTGGTCAACAAGTCGCTGGCCGGCGTGTCGGTGTGGCGCTACACCGGGTTGAACCTGGTGCTGTTCCTGGGCGCCATCCAGTCCATCCCGCCGCACCTGTACGAGGCCGCCTCGCTGGACGGCGCCAACCGCTGGCAACAGTTCCGGCACATCATCGCGCCGAGCATCAAGCCGGTGATCAGCCTCAGCGCGATCCTGGCGGTCTCCGGCTCGCTCGCCGTCTTCGAGATCCCGTACATCATGACCGGCGGCGCCAACGGCTCGCAGACCTTCGTCATCCAGAGCATCAACATGGCGTTCAAGTTCGACAAGTTCGGCCTCGCCTCGGCCAGTGCCGTCGTGCTGATCGTCCTGATCCTGCTCGTCACCTGGATCCAGCGCCGCCTGGTGCCGGAGGAGAGGGTGGAACTGTCGTGACCACCAATGCCGTTGCGAACCGTCGCCGCCGCTTCCACGCCCGCAGCGCGGCCGCGTCCGGCGCCAAGTACCTGTCGCTGGTGCTGGCCAGCGCCGTGGTGCTGGTGCCGCTGCTGGTGATCCTGTTCACCTCGCTGAAGACCCGCAAGGAGGCCCTGAGCACCGGGCCGCTGGACCTGCCCGCCGACTGGTCCAACTTCGAGAACTTCCGGATCGCCTTCACCCAGGGCCACATGCTGCCCGCCTTCCTGAACACCGGGATCATCCTGCTGGTGTCCGTCACCGGCACCGTGCTGATCGGCTCGATGACCGCCTACGCCATCGACCGCTTCGAGTTCCGGCTCAAGAAGCTGGTGATGGCCGCGTTCCTGCTCGCCAGCCTGGTGCCGTCGGTGACCACCCAGGTCGCCACCTTCCGGATCGTCAACGACCTCGGCGCGTTCAACAGCCGCTGGGCGCCGATCCTGCTCTACCTGGGCACCGACATCATCTCCATCTACATCTTCCTGCAGTTCATCCGCTCCATCCCGGTCTCGCTCGACGAGGCGGCCCGGCTCGACGGCGCGAACTCCTTCACCATCTACCGGCGGATCATCCTGCCGATGCTCAAGCCCGCCGTCGCCACCGTGGTGATCGTCAAGGGGGTGACGGTGTACAACGACTTCTTCATCCCGTTCCTGTACATGCCCTCCACCGACCTGGGCACCATCTCCACCTCGCTGTTCCGCTTCCAGGGCCCGTTCGGCGTCAACTGGGAGATCATCTCGGCCGGGGCGATCCTGGTGATCCTCCCCACCCTGGTCGTCTTCCTCGCCCTGCAGCGCCTCATCTACGCCGGCTTCGCGGCCGGCTCCACCAAGTGACACCGGGCGGGCCGCCGCACCGGGGGGAACGGGCGGCGGGCGGGGCCGCGGGAGGGGGAGCGGTGAGCGGACGCGTGACCATCCGGGAGGTCGCCGCCCTCGCCGGGGTCTCGGCCGGGGCCGTCTCGCTCGCGCTGAACGACCGGCCCGGGGTGTCCGCGTCCACCCGGGAGCGGATCCGGGCCGCGGCCGAGCAGCTCGGCTGGGTGCCCAGCCAGGCCGCCCGCAGCCTGGCCCGGCTCACGCCCGGCAGCGACACCGTCGGACTGGTCGTCACCCGCCCGGCCCGCCAACTCGGCCTGGAACCTTTCTACATGGAGTTCGTCTCCGGCATCCAGAGCGTGCTGGAGGAACGCTCCGCGACCCTGCTGCTGCGGCTGGTCCGCGACCGGGAGCAGGAACTCGCCGTGCACCGCGCCTGGTGGCGCACCCGCCGGGTCAGCGGCGCCGTCCTGGTCGACCTCACCGAGGCCGACCCGCGGATCCCCGCCCTCGCCGCACTCGGCATGCCGACCGTCGCGGCGGGCCACCCCGGCCTGGCCGGAGGGGAGTCGGCCGCCGTCTGGACCGACGACTCGGCCGCCGTCGAGGACGCCGTCCGCTACCTCGCGATGCTCGGCCACCGCCGGATCGCCCGGGTCGGCGGCGACCCCGACCTCGGCCACACCGCGATCCGCACCAGGGCACTGGCCGCCGTCGCCGCACAGCTCGGACTGGAGCCGCCGCGCAGCGTCCCCACCGACTTCTCCGGCCGGGCCGGGGCCCGGGCCACCCGGATGCTGCTGGCCTCCGCCCACCGCCCCACCGCGATCATCTACGACAACGACATCATGGCCGTCGCGGGCATCTCGGTCGCCGCCGAGTTCGGCCTGCACGTCCCCGCCGACCTGTCCCTGATCGCCTGGGACGACTCCCAGCTGTGCCGCCTCACCCACCCCGCGCTGTCCGCGATGAGCCACGACGTGCACGGCTACGGCGCCCTGGTCGCCCGCACCCTGTTCGACGTCATCGAGCGCCGCGGCACCCCCGCCGGACCGGCGCCCACGCCCGTCCTCGTCCCGCGCGGCAGCAGCGCCCCGCCGACCCGCCCCCTCCCGTAGACTCCCGACCCGTCCCCGACCCCCTCCGAGGGTGCGGAAGTCCGCGGCCGGGCCGGGCGCCGCGGTCCCGCCGGAACGGCGGCATGCTCGTGGGGCGACGGGGAACGCGCTCGTCCGTTGATCCGTCCGCCCGTCCGTTGATCCGCCCGTCCGCCCGTCCGCCCGCCGCCCGGTGACCGTCGGCCCGGGCGGCGGGCCCCCGCGCGAGGAGAGCCGCATGCAGCCCGCCGCCACCGTCCTGTTCCAGGGCGACAGCATCACCGACGCCGGACGCGACCGCGCCCGCCCCGACGACCTCGGCCGCGGCTACGCGGCCATGGTCGCCGCCGCGCTGCCCGGCACCCCGACCGTCCTCAACCGCGGCATCGGCGGGAACCGCCTCGTCGACCTGCGCGCGCGCTGGGACGCCGACACCCTCGCCCACCGGCCGGACCTGGTCTCGCTGCTGATCGGCGTCAACGACACCTGGCGCCAGTACGACAGCGGGCTGCACAGCCCCGTCGACGCCTGGGAGGACGCGTACCGGGAACTGCTGCACCGCCTGCACGACCACTGCGCCCCCCGACTCGTCCTGATCGAGCCCTTCCTCGTCCCCGTCACCGCCGAGCAGTGGGCCTGGCGCGCGGACCTCGACGCGCGCATCCAGGCCGTCCGCCGCCTCGCCGCCGAGCACGACGCCCTGCTGCTCGCCGCCGACGGCCTGCTCAACCAGGCCGCCCGCACCGCGGGCGACCCCGCCCGGATCGTCCTCGACGGCGTCCACCCCACCACCCTCGGCCACCGCCTGCTCGCCGACGCCTGGCTGGCCCTGGTCACCGACGGGGCGTGAACCCGGCCGCCGTCTGGGCGCAGCGGACCCTGGGCTGAACGCGGCGCCCGGCGGCCGGAAGCGGACGGGGGAGGGGGCGGGCGTGCCGGGTGGGGTGGTGGGCGCACTATTCTCCCTGGCATGACCAGCCGCCCCGTCAGCAGCTCGCGCAGTGCCCGGCCGACGATGAAGGACGTCGCGGCGGCCGCCGGGGTCGGGCTGAAGACGGTCTCCCGGGTCGTGAACGGCGAGAGCGGCGTGACCCCCGAGATGGCGGCCCGGGTGCGGGTCGCGATCGAGGCGCTCGGGTTCCGGCGCAACGACAGCGCCCGGCTGCTGCGCACCGGCCGCACCGCCAGCGTCGCCCTGCTGCTGGAGGACATCAGCGACCCGTTCTCCTCCGCGCTCTCCCGGGCCGTCGAACAGGTCGCCGCCGCCGAGGGCTGCCTGCTGTTCACCGGCTCCAGTGCCGAGGACCCGGCGCGGGAACGGGAGTTGGCGCTCGCCTTCTGCGCCCGCCGGGTCGACGGGCTGATCGTCGTCCCGGCCGGGGACGACCACCGCTACCTGCTGCCCGAGATCGAGTCCGGCACGCCCGTGGTCTTCCTGGACCGCCCCGGCGCGGGCATCGACGCCGACGCCGTCCTCAGCGACAACGCGGGCGGCGCGCAGGCCGGCACCGCCCACCTGATCGCCCACGGCCACCGCCGGATCGGCTTCATCGGCGACCAGCCCACCATCCACACCGCCGCCGAACGCGTCCGTGGCTACCGCACGGCGATGGCCGAGGCCGGACTGCCCGTCGACGAGCGCTGGATCGACTGCGGCCCCACCGACCGCGCCCGGGTCGCCGCCGCCGTCCACCGCCTCACCAGCGGCCCCGAGGCCGTCACCGCCCTGTTCGCCGCCAACAACCGCGTCACCCTCGCCGCCCTGCACCACCTCCCCGCCGACCGGCGCCCCGCCCTGGTCGGCTTCGACGACCTCGAGCTCGCCGACCTCCTGACCCCCGGCCTCACCGTCGTCGCCCAGGACCCGGTCGCCCTCGGCGCCCTCGCCGCCCGCCGCCTCTTCGACCGCCTCGCGGGCGAGAGTTCGCCTCCGGCGCGGCTGGAGATCCCGACGCTGCTCATCCCGCGCGGCTCGGGCGAGACACCGCCCGGCGGGCACTGACCGACCGGGTGCACCGCCGTTGCGCGTCGGGGCTTCCGGTTCCGTTCGAGACACGCGGCAGTACGGGCCTTCGCCGGGCTCCGGCCGTCAGCAGTACGGCCCGGCCGTTCCCCGGGCCCCGGTGGTGCGTGCCCGCCGTCCTTCACGTCCGGTAGACCGTGTCCAGCCAGTGGCGCCGTTCCTCGTCGAGGAGGCGGGGCGGCAGGGTGGCGATCCAGGCGGCGACCTCGGGGCCGACCGGGAGTTCGCCGTAGAAGCCGAGGCGGAGGTCGGGGAGCCGGTTGAAGTACAGCCAGTCGTCGATGGTGCGGATGAGGTGCCGCTCGGAGGTCGGGGTGCGGGTCTCGGACCAGGCGGTGAGCCAGGGGGTGACGGTGCCGGTGGCGACGGCCAGGGTCTCCAGGACGTCGGCGGCGCTCGCGCCGGGGTCGGCGAGGGCGACGGGCCACCAGGCGTCCAGGACGTCCCGGACGAGTTCGGCGCGGTGCCAGGAGGTCCAGTCGGCGGCGACCAGCCGGGAGGCGATCAGCGGACTGTCGATGTGCAGCGTGCCGGTGGTCAACTGCCGTAGTACGCGCGGGGCGAGGCGGCGGTAGAGGGTGGGGAAGTCGTCCCAGTGGTCGGGGTTCTTCGCGGCGACCGAGTGCAGCAGCCGGTCCGGGATCAGGTCGGGCGGACCGGAGAGGACGGCCAACTGCTCGTCGGTGTAGCAGTGTCCGCAGCCGTCGACCGCCGGCCCGGGGCGGGCGGTGCGGCCGAGGGCGTCCAGGGCGTGGTGCAGGCGCTGCTGCGCGGTCGTCATGCCGGGTCCCCCGCTGGGTACTCCGCCGGGCCCACCCGGCGAAGGGAGCGACGCTACCAGGAGCCGACGCGCCGTCCGGCAGCGGGGACCTGACAGGATGGGGACCCGCAGGTGGCGGCTACGGAGTGGACGGGGTGAGCGGCAGGATGCAGCGCCGGGTGACGATCCGGGACGTGGCGGCCCGGGCCGGGGTGTCGGCCGGTGCGGTCTCGCTGGCCCTCAACGACCGGCCGGGCGTCTCCGACGCGACGCGGCGGCGGATCGTCGAGGCGGCCCGCGAACTCGGCTGGTCGCCGAACCTCGCGGCCCGCTCGCTCGCCCGGGGCGACCGGGTGCACACCGTCGGCATGGCGCTGACCCGGGGCGGGGCCGGGCTCGACCAGGTGCAGATGGCGCTGATCGGCGGCATCGAGCAGGTCCTCGCGGAGCGGCCGTGCGCGCTGCTGCTGCACACCGTCCCGGACCGGGACGCGGAGATCGCGCTGTACCGGCAGTGGTGGCAGTCCGGGCGGGTCAACGGGTCGGTGCTGGTCGGCGTGGTCGCCGACGACCCCCGGCTGGAGCCCGTGCACAGGCTCGGCATGCCCGCCGTCGCGGTCAGCCAGCCCGCGCTGTCCGGCCCGTTCCCCGCCGTGTGGACCGACGACGACGCCGCGATCGCCGAGGCCGTCCGCTACCTCGCCCTGCTCGGCCACCGCCGGATCGCCCACGTCACCGGCCCCGCGCCGCTCGGCCGCACCCTGCTGCGCGGCGAGGCCTTCGCGGCGACCGCCGCCCAGCTCCCCGGCGTCACCGCCCGCACCCTCCCCACCGACCTCTCCGCGCACGCGGGCGCCCGGGCCACCCGCACCCTGCTGACGGCCGCCGACCGGCCCACCGCGATCGTCTACGACAACGACCTGATGGCCGTCGCCGCGATCGCCGTCGCCGGGGAACTCGGGCTGCGCGTCCCGCAGGACGTCTCGCTGGTCGCCTGGGACGACTCCGACCTGTGCCGGATCACCCGCCCCCAGCTCTCCGCCCTCAGCCACGACCCGTTCGCGGTCGGCGAGGAGGTCGCCCGCTGCCTGCTGGAACTCGTCGACGAGGGCCGCGCCCCGTCCCGCCCGGCCGGCACGCCGGTGCTGGTGCCGCGCGGCAGCACCGGGCCCGCGCCGTCCTGAGCGACGGGGAGGGTCCGTCAGTCGCGCTGCCGTTCGGAGGTGCGCCGGGTCAGGGCCCCGCAGACGACGCCCGTCAGCAGGAAGAGGGCGGTGAGGGCCGCGGCGGTGCCGAGCAGCCGCGGTTCCCACGGGTCGGGCGGGGCGGTCCGGTCCGGGTGCAGGGCCGGGTGCAGGCCGACCGCCGCGGCGACCGGCCCGGCGAGGAGCGCCGCCAGCAGCAGCGGGAACCGGCGCGGGCGGGCGTGGCCGAGCAGCAGGCCCAGGGGGAGGGCGGGCACCAGGACCAGCAGGGGGAAGGCGGTCAGCGTCGGTGCGCCGGACAGCCGCGGGCCCAGGGCGGCGAGCCCGACCCAGAGCGCGCAGAGGCTCCAGGCGGGGCCCGGGCGGCTCGTCCGGTGGCGGCGTTCGGGTGCGGTCGGCATCGGTCCCCCTGCGGTGTGCGGCTCCCGGCGGGAGCGGCGTGCCGCCAGCATACTGAACGCGTTCAATTTGACGGCTCCCCGGCCCCCGGCTCCCGGCTCCCGGCTCCCCGGCTCACGGCCCGGGCGGCGTCCAGAGCACCCTGACCCGGTCGGCGGCCGCGTCGTACCCGAGCAGCGGCTCCGTGCCGCCGCCCTCGGGGTAGAGCGGGACCGACTTGCCCAGCCGCCGTCCGATCGCGGACAGGAAGTCGCACAGCACGTCCAGCCGTTCCTGGCCCTGGAGTTCGCGCAGGTCGACGTCGAAGTCGATCTCCTCGTCGGAGAGGAAGCGGAAGATCGCGCAGACCTCCGGACTCGGCCGCACCAGCAGGGACGGGCACTCGGCGTCGTCCGGGCGGGACAGCACGGCCTCGGCCCGCGGCAGCGGCAGCACCGTGTCGCCCTCGCGGTACTCGTGGGCCCAGCCCCGTCGTTCGACCAGGTCGAGGACGGCCTGCCAGTCCGCCGTCGTCGTCCCCGCGACGAACACGTCGGGCAGGCAGCCCCCTTCGGAGGGGTCGAGCAGCCACGCGGTCAGGTCGTCCCACGCCAGGTCGGTCATCCCGCCATCCTGCCCGCCGGGGCACCGCCCGGCCGAACGGATTTACCGGGCCGGGCGCCTCGGCGGGCGGCGGGGCGCGGGCGGTGGCGAGCAGTACGGCCGGGGTGGGCGGGGCGGCTGTCCGTGGACCCGCTGCGGCGGGTGCCGGTGCGGCCCGCGCCGCCGGAGGCCGCGCTGCGGCGTACCGCCCGGCCGCTGCGCCTCCGGCTCGTCGGGCACGCCGGGGCCTCCTCGGTGCCCGAACCGCCCCCGGAACTCGACGACTCGGGAAGGCTTCCGGTCGAGTCCCGGGCGCGCCGGGGTGGTTGAGGGCCAGAGGCCGGCGGGGTCAGGTGCGCAGCAGGGCGAGGGCGAGGGCGCGGGCCCGGTAGTCGGGCAGGCCGCCGCCGGAGTGGCCGAGGGGGTCGTCGGTCAGCAGGCGGTGCGGGGAGAAGGCCAGGCCGCGCAGGAACGGGCGGGCCTCCTCGGGGAGCCGGGGCAGGGCGGCGAGCAGCGGCAGGGCGTCCAGGACGTTCCGGTCCGGGGCGAGTTGGGCGATCAGGTCGGCGGCGGGCAGCCCCGGGTCGCCGGCGATGCGGTGGTGCGCCCGGGCCGCAGCCAGCCGGACGTACGGGCGGCGGCTGCCGAGCAGCGGGACGACCAGCGGGAGCAGTGGTGCCGCGGCGGCCCCGAGCGGCGCCAACTCGTCCAGCGCCCAAGGGGGTTGGTCGTCGGCGAGCAGGTCGGGGAAGACCCGGAGCACCTCCGTGAGGTCCCCGGTCAGCCGGTGCAGCGCGACGGCGGCCGCCGCCCGCAGCGCCCCGTCCTCCGCGCGCGTCGACTCCCGTAGCAGGACGGCGAGTTCGGCGGGGGCGGTGGCGGCCGTGGTGCGCCCCAGCGCGCGGGCGGCCTGCACGGCGGCCCGGCCCTCGCGCAGGCAGGCGAGCAGTTCGGGGGTGCCGCCGCCGAGCAGGTCGAGCGTCCCGACAAGTCTCCGGCTCTCGTACTCGTCGCTGTCGGCCGCCAGTCGGCGGGAGGTCAGCGCGCGCAGCCGCGGGCGCTCCCGGGCGGGCAGCAGGCGGGCCGCCTCCGCGAGCAGCGCGGCCTCGGGGCGGCCCGGCAGCAGGTCGAGGACGCCCGGGACGCGGGCCCGGACCAGGCCGAGCAGGGCGGCGGGATCACGGTCCAGGTGGGCGCGCAGGGCGTCCAGCAGGGCGGCGGGCGGGGTGCGCAGGTGCTCGATCCAGTGCGCGGCGGTGCGCAGCAGGTGGCCCGGGTCCTCGTGGTGGTGGGGGAGCGCGGCCGACACCAGGTCGAGCACCGCGGCCTCGCGGTCGCGCCAGACCTCGACGACCGCCTCGGCCAGCCAACTGCCCTGGTGGCGATCGGTTCCGGCCCCGTCCCCGTCGGCGATCCAGCGTCCCGCGACCGCCAGCGCCGCGTCCGGGTCGTCCAGCAGCAGTTCGTGCAGGTGCGTGTCCGGGCTGCCGGTGACCGGCCACGGGATGCCCGGGCCGTCCGAGGCCCCGTCGGCGGCGAACACCGCGACCGCCTGCGCCGGGTACGGCGGCCCGTGCCGCTCCGCGACCAGCACCGCCGAGACCTGCCGGACCTCGGCCGACGGGCTGTCCAGGAAAGCCAGTTCGCACCCGAGCCGGTCCAGCGCCACCAGCGCGTCGGCCCGGACCGACGGCGAGGCGTCCGCCTGGTGCAACCCGCCCACCAGCTCGGCCAGTTCGTCCCGCTGCGCCTGCGGCAGCAGGTCGGCGACCGCGGCCACCACCCGCAGCGCGAGCTGCCGGGTCTCCTCCTCCGGATCCGCCAGGCACGGCAGCAGCCAGGGCAGCACCCGCTCCAACGCGCGGCAGACCGCGGCCGTCGCGCTCCCGGCCCAGCGCGGGGCGGCGAGCTCCTCCGACTCGTGCTCCGCCATCAGGAACAGCAGCGCCAGCGCGTCGTTCCGGCCCGCCGCCAGCGGGGCGTGCAGCGCCGCGTGCGCCAGGAACGGGACGGCGGCGGCCGACGCCGAGTAGACGCTGCCCTGGTGGCAGACGGCGCCGACCAGCTCGTACTGCGCCTCCTCGACCGCCGCCGGGTCCTGCCCGTACAGCCCGGCCAGCAGCTCGGGCAGGTCCTCCGCCGAGCCGTACGCGTGCTCCAGCGCCGACCAGTCGACCCGGTCGAGTTCGGCGGGCGGTCTCATGCTGCGTGTCCCCTCGGTCGGTTCGGGCCCGGACCCGACCCTATCGTCGCCGCTCCGGCGCGTCCGGGGTCTTCCGGCAGCCGGGCCAACTCCATTGGTCCGTCGGCGGATCGGCCGCGGCGCACGGCGTCCGGAAGCCGTCCCCGGAAGGAACACCCGCCGCCCGTGCGCACATCGTCGAGAACCCCGCAGCTCCTGCGGACGTGCTGCTGCGGTTGCTCTCCGAGGAAGCCTCGTGCGTCTGGAAGCCCCTGGCCCGGGGGCCGCTGCCCGATCGGGTCGTCGACGCGATCGTGACCTCGCCGCACGGGCGGGTGGTGGAACTGCTCGGGGACGAGGAGTCGCAGACCTCGATCCGGGCGGCGGCCGATCCGACGCTGCCGCCGTCCCTCATGCACCGACTGCTCGACGCCGCAGGGATTCCCCGGGCTGCCCGCCGAGGTCCGGCGGGTGACGGCTGTTCAGGGCGGTCGACGCCGGGCCGGGGGGCGTCCCGGTCCGCGGGGTCGGGTCAGCGGGTGGGCGGGGCGGCGGTGGAGCCGCGCGGGGTGAGCTGGGGGGCCTGGTCCTCGTAGCCGTCGACGGGGCGGCCCGCGACGAGGTCGAGGAGGGTGCGGGCGGCGTGGGCGCCGTAGGCGTGGATGTCGCGGGTGAGGGCGGTGAGCGGGGGGCGGACGACCTGGACGAGGGGGGAGTCGTCCCAGGCGACCAGGGAGAGGTCCCGGGGGACGGAGAGGCCGAGTTCCTGGGCGACGGACAGGCCGGCGACGGCGGTGATGTCGTTGTCGTAGAGGATCGCGGTGGGGCGGGCGGGGGAGAGCAGCAGGCGGCGGGTGGCGCGGGCGCCCTCCTCGCCGGTGTAGTCGGTGTGGACGGTGGGCGGCGCGTCCAGGCCGAGGTCGGCGCAGGCGGCGGTGAAGGCCTCGTCGCGGATGGCGGTGTGGACCAGGCCGGTGAGTCCGGCGACGCGGCCGACCCGGCGGTGGCCGAGGGCGGCGAGGTACTCCACGGTCTCGCGGACGGCGGCGGCGTCGTCGGACCAGACGGGCGTGAGCCTCCCGGAGCCGGAGGGGTGCCCGATCACCACGGTGGGCAGGCCCATCTCCTCCAGGGCGGGCACCCGGGCGTCGTCGCGGCGCAGGTCGACCAGGATCGCGCCGTCGATGTGGCGCTCGCCCCACCAGCGGCGGTACGCCTCCAGGCCGCGTTCGTGGTCGGAGACGACCTGGAGGGCGAGCGAGTAGGAGGCGTCGGAGAGGACCTTCTCGATGCCGCCGATGAGTTCCATGAAGAAGGGTTCGGTGCCGAGCATCCGGGCGGGCCGGCAGAGCGCGAGGCCGACGGCGGCGGCCTTGGCGCCGCTGAGGGCGCGGGCGGCGCTGTTGCGGACGAAGCCGAGCTCCTCGGCGACGGCGGCGATCTTCGCGCGGGTGGCGTCCGAGACGCCGGGTTGACCGTTCAAGGCGTTGGAGACGGAGACCTTGGACACGCCCACGATCCTGGCGATGTCGGCGATGGTCGGCCGCTTCGCCGGCGGGCTCTGCTGCTGGGACACCTGCTCCACGGAACCTTTCAGGACTGCTCGTCGACCGCCCGTCGACCGTTCTGGTGCCGGACGCGGACCTGTTGTGCCCCCTCAAGCTACTACGCGCGCCCCCGCCCGCTGTAGCCCGGCGCTCCCGTGGGGAGTGGGTCGGCAGCGAACGGTTAACCGGCTGTTGACAACGATGTCGAGCCGCTCGTACGGTCTTCACGCCTTAATCGGTTAATAGCCGATCGGGCAGGCCGCTGGACGCCTGCCCCGCGCAAGAGGAGCACCTCCCACCCCCACCCCCCCCACCCGGGACGAAAGGCACTCGCGTGAACCCGAGACTCCAGCACCACCGCCCCCGCACCTCCGCCAAGCGCCTGGCGCCGATGGCCCTGCTGCTCGCCGCGTCCGTCGCCGCGACCGGGCTGACCCTCGGCCGGGCCGACACCGCACAGGCGGCCGGGGCGGACTCGTTCGCGACCCGCTGCGGCACGCACTTCTGCCTGGACGGCAAGGAGTACTACTTCGCGGGCACCAACACCTACGACCTGTTCACCTACGGCTCGGCGTCCGGCGACACCGAGACGCAGTTCATGGACAAGGCCCGGATCGACGCCCAGTTCGCCAACCTGCGGGCCGACAAGGTCGACGTGGTGCGGCTGTGGATGTTCAGCCACGAGAACTGGCACGGCTTCGAGAAGTCCAAGGGCGTCTACGACGAGCAGGAGTTCGCCCAGTTCGACTACATCGTCCAGTCCGCCAAGGCGCACGGCATCCGGCTCGTCCCGGTCTTCGAGAACTACTGGGAGGCGTACGGCGGCATCGACACCCGCCTGCAGTGGGAGGGCCTCTCCGGCGGCCAGCCCGGCCGGGCCGCGTTCTTCGACAAGTCCCGCTGCCCGGGCTGCTTCACCTCGTACAAGAACTACGTCTCGTACGCGCTGAACCGGGTCAACCACTACAGCGGCGTCAAGTACAAGGACGACCCGACCATCTTCGCCTGGGACCTGATGAACGAACCCCGGTACGAGGGCCAGAGCGCCGCCGAGAACGTCAACGGGACGACGCTGCGCGCCTGGGTGGACGAGATGGGCGCGTTCGTGAAGTCGATCGACTCCAAGCACCTGCTGGGCGTCGGCCTGGAGGGCCACGGCAGCAACTACGGCTTCGGCGGGGACGAGGGCAACCCCTTCGTCCACGTGCAGCAGTCGCCGTACCTCGACTACACCTCCGCGCACCCGTACCCGACCGAGTCCTGGGCGAACCTGAGCCTCGACCAGACCAAGGCGCTGATCCGCTCGTGGATCGCCGACTCGCACGACAAGGTCGGAAAGCCGTTCTTCATGGGCGAGTTCAACGTCCACAACGTCGACCGCTCGGCCTGGTGGGGGCAGATCTACCCCGACTTCGAGGCCGCGGGCGGCGACGGCAGCGCGTTCTGGTGGTACGCGGACCGCAGCGTGGACGGGAAGTTCGGGGTGATGGCCGGGGCGCCCGAACTGTCGGTGTTCCGGGCTCACTCGGACCGGATGCGCGCCAAGTCGGGCCTGAACGGCGGGACTTCGAGCCCGACGCCGACGGGCGGCGCGAGCCCGAGCGCGAGTGCCAGCGCGTCCGCGAGCCCGTCCTCGTCCGCCAGCGCCAGCGCCAGTGTGCCGACCGGGAGTTGTGCGGTGCACTACGGACTGTCGGACTGGGGCAGCACCTTCAACGGCGACGTGACGGTGAGGAACACCGGCAGCGCGCCGGTCAACGGCTGGCGGGTGGCGTTCTCGTTCCCCGGTGACCAGAAGGTCACCACCATGTGGAACGCGGTGCCGGTGCAGACCGGCAGGCAGGTGGTGGCGAGCAACCCGGCCTCGTACAACACGGTGATCCCGGCCGGCGGCAGCGTCAACTTCGGCTTCAGCGGCACCTCCAGCGTGGGCACCAACGGCGTTCCGGCCATCTTCACGCTCAACGGCCAGCCCTGCGGCATGTACTGACGTACCGTCAGTTCACTCGGGCCCGAGGCGGCGGGCGTGCCCAGCCGACCGGTCCGTCTGATGAACCGGTAAACCTGCTGCCCCATCCAGCGCGCCCGTGGCTGATGGGGCAGCAGTGCCGTTTTCGGTCTTTCCGGCAGCTAGCAGTGGAGTTGACGGGCACTGAAACCCATCAAGCCATTCACGTAACCGGTTTATGGACAGGGTCGCTCCGGCGGGTTACGGTTCTGCTCGCGCCGCAAACCCGACCACCGGTCCGGCCGAACGACCAAGGAGCCGCACGCATGAAGGACACCACCCCGCTCGACCAGGGCTGGAGCCTGCACCACGAAGGGAACCGGCTGCCCGCCACCGTCCCGGGCTGCGTCCACACCGACCTGCTGGACGCCGGGCTGATCCCCGACCCCTTCCTGGACGCCAACGAGCGGGAGGTGGCCTGGGTCAGCCGCCGCGACTGGACCTACACGCTGGAACTGCCCGCCCACGGCAGCCGCCACGAGCGCACCGACCTGGTCTTCGACGGCCTCGACACCGCAGCCACCGTCACCCTCGGCGGCACCGAGCTCGGCTCCACCCGCAACATGCACCGCCGCCACCGCTTCGACGCCACCGGCCTGGACGGCGAGCTGCGGGTCGCCTTCACCAGCGCCTACACCGAGGCCGAACGCGTCCGCGCCCTGGTCGGCGACCGGCCCAACGTCTACCCCGAGCCGTTCCAGTACATCCGCAAGACGGCCAGCAGCTTCGGCTGGGACTGGGGCCCCACCCTGCCCGGCGCGGGCATCTGGAAGCCCGCCCGGCTGGAGCACTGGTCCACCGCCCGGATCGCCGAGGTCCGCCCGCTGGTCACCGTCGACGGCAGCACCGGCCGGGTCAAGCTCCACGTCACCCTGGAGCGCACCGCCACCGGCACCGGCCGCCCGCTCACCCTGCGCGCCTCGGTGGCCGGGGCCCGCGCCGAGACCGTCACCGACGGCGACCGCGCCGTCCTCACCCTGGAGGCCCCCGACGTCGCCCGGTGGTGGCCCCGCGGCTACGGCGAGCAGCCCCGCTACGACCTCGCCCTCACCCTGGCCGACACCGGGACCGGCGGCGACGGCCCGCTCGACACCTGGCAGCGCCGGATCGGCTTCCGCACCGTCGAACTGCGCCGCACCCCCGACGCCACCGGCACCCCCTTCACCCTGGTCGTCAACGGCGAGCCGCTGTTCGTCCGCGGCGCCAACTGGATCCCCGACGACACCCTGATCACCCGCGTCACCCCCGCCCGCTACCGCCACCGCCTCCAGCAGGCCGCCGACGCCAACATCGACCTGATCCGGGTCTGGGGCGGCGGCGTCTACGAGCAGGAGGCCTTCTACGAGACCTGCGACGAACTCGGCCTGCTGGTCTGGCAGGACTTCCTGTTCGCCTGCTCCGCCTACCCCGAGGAGCAGCCGCTGCGCGGCGAGATCGAGGCCGAGGCCCGCGACAACGTGGTGCGCCTGATGCCGCACCCCTCGCTGGTGCTGTGGAACGGCAACAACGAGAACCTGTGGGGCTTCCGCGACTGGGGCTGGGAGGAGGAGCTCAAGGGCGACCGCGCGGGGGGCGACTCCTGGGGCGAGGGCTACTACCTCGGCCTGCTGCCCCGGATCGTCGCCGAACTCGACCCCACCCGCCCGTACGCGGCCGGCAGCCCCTGGTCCGGCAGTTGGGACCACCACCCCAACGACGTCGACCACGGCACCCACCACTCCTGGGAGGTCTGGAACCGCCAGGACTTCGCCGAGTACCGCGCCAGCGTCCCCCGCTTCGTCGCCGAGTTCGGCTGGCAGGCCCCGCCCGCCTACGCCACCCTGCGCCGCGCCCTGCCGACCGAGGAACTCGCCGCCGACTCGCCCGGCATGCTGCACCACCAGAAGGCCGAGGACGGCAACGGCAAGCTCGACCGCGGCGTCGCACGGCACTTCGAACCGCCCACCGGCCCCGGCGCGTTCGACCGCTGGCACTACCTCACCCAACTCGTCCAGGCCCGCGCGGTCGCCACCGGCATCGAACACTGGCGCTCGCACTGGCCGCACTGCACCGGCACCGTCGTCTGGCAGCTCAACGACTGCTGGCCGGTCTCCTCCTGGGCCGCCGTCGACGGCGACGGGCGGCTCAAGCCGCTCCACCACGAACTGCGCCGCCTGTACGCCGACCGGCTGCTCACCCTGCAGCCCGCCGACCGCGACGGCGCCCCCCGGATCGCCCTGGTCAACCAGTCCGCCGAGGCCTGGACCACCGCGCTGCGCCTGCGCCGCCTGGACGCCGACGGCCAGGTGCGCGCCGAGACCACCGTCGAGCTCACCGCCGACCCCCGGAGCGTGCGCCGGCTCCCCGTCCCCGACGGGCTGCTGCCCGCCGACGGCTCCGACAAGGAGTACCTGGTCGCGGACGCGGACGGCCTGCGCGCCGTGCACTTCCCCGTCCCCGACAAGGACTTCGCCTACCCGCGGCCGGAGTTCGACCTGGCCGTCGCGACGGCCGGGGACGGCGCCCTCGAGGTGGCCGTCACCGCCCGCACCCTCGTCCGCGACCTGCTGCTGCAGGCCGACCGGATCGACCCGGCCGCCGCCGCCGACCGCGGCCTGACCACCCTGCTGCCCGGCGAGCGCACCACCGTCCGGGTGCACGGCCTCACCGGCACGCCGACCGCCGAACAGGTCCGGGCGGCCGTCTTCTGCGTCGAGCCCGCCGGAACGGCCGAACCCGCCGGAACGGCTGGAACGGCCGGGCGGTAGCGCGGCGTCGGTGCCCGCGGCTCCCGGTCGGCGCCCTCGCCCCGGCGACCAGGAGCGGTCCCACCGGGGCCTGACCGGGTTCCGGAAATCCGACGACCCCCGCCGGGCGGTGCTGACAGGATGCGCGGCATGACCATCCCCACCGCCACCGCCCGGCAGGCCGCCCGCGACGCCCTGGAGGGCCTGGCCCTCGGGGACGCCTTCGGGGAGCGCTGGTTCGGGCTGTTCCGGACGCCCGCCGAGGCGTTCGAGCAGATCCGGGCCCGACGCACCCCCGCCGAGGCGCCCTGGCACTGGACGGACGACACCGCGATGGCGCTGTGCGTGTACCGGGCGCTGCTCGACCAGGACGGCGTCAACCGCACCCAGCTCGCCGCGATGTTCGGCGCCACCTTCCTGGCCGACCCGGGCCGCGGCTACGGCCACGGCATGAAGCGGCTGCTGCCCGTCCTCGCCGAGCAGCCGCAGCGCTGGGAGAGCGAGGCGGCGACGCTGTTCGACGGGCAGGGCAGCCTCGGCAACGGCGCCGCGATGCGGGTCGCCCCGCTCGGCGCCTGGTTCGCCGACGACCTCGACGAGACCGCCGAACAGGCCGCCTACTCCGCCGAGGTCACCCACGCCCACCCCGAGGGCGTCGCCGGGGCGGTCGCCGTCGCCCTCAGACCCTCTCGTCCGGATCTTGCCGGGCGCCCGCCGCCGGGCATCCCGCCTGGAAGCACCGGCGAAACACCCAAGTACACCCAGTACGAGGGCGTTCCGCCGGCACTCCCAGCCGGGCGCCCAACGACGCGCGCTGATCCGACAAGATCCGAACGAGAGGGCCTGGCCGCCGCGCTCGCCGCCCGCGGCCGGACGGACGGCGGCGCCCCGGCCGGGGCGCCACTGCTGCGCGAGGTCGCCGCCCGCACCCCCGCCGGGGCGGTCCGCGAAGGCGTCCGGGCCGCCGCCGAGCTGTCCCCCGGCACGGAGCCGTGGCGGGCCGCCGACCTGCTCGGCAACGGGCAGCGGGTCCGAGCCTCCGACACCGTGCCGTTCGCGCTCTGGTCCGCCGCCCACCACCTCGACAGCCTCACCGACGCGCTGTGGACCACCGCCGAGGGCCTCGGCGACGTCGACACCACCTGCGCGATCACCGGCGGCGTGGTCGCCGCCCGCACCGGCCTGACCGCCGTCCCGGCGGCCTGGCGCGAGCGCCGCGAGGGGCTGCCGGGGTGGGTGGCGCAGGAGTAGCCGCCGCTACCGGGCGGGGGAGCGGCCGGTCCTACCCGGCCGGGGCGTCCAGCAGGGCGAGCTCGGCGGCGGTCAGGCGCAGGGCCGCGGCGGCGAGGTTCTGACGCAGGTGCGCGGGGTTCCTGGTGCCGGGGATGGCCAGCACGTGCGGGCCGCGGTGCAGCGTCCAGGCCAGCCGGACCTGGGCGGGCGTCGCGCCGTGCGCGTCGGCGACGGCCCGGACCCGGGCGTCCCGCTCGGCGGCGGGGGCGGCCTCCCGGGCCGTGCCGGAGATGGCGAAGAACGGGACGAAGGCGATGCCGAGCTCGCCGCACAGTTCCAGCAGCCCGTTCTCGTCGGCCAGGCGGCGGTCCAGCCCGTAGGAGTTCTGCACGCACACCACGGGGGCGATCTCCCGGGCCTGGTGGACGTGCTCGGGGCGGACGTTGGACAGGCCCAGGTGCCGGATCAGCCCGGCCCGCCGCAGCTCGGCGAGGGCGCCGAAGTGCTCGGCGACGGACTCCACGTCCGGCCCGTTGCGGCGCAGGTTCACCACGTCCAGGTGGTCGGTGCCCAGCTGGCGCAGGTTCTCCTCGACCTGGGCGCGCAACCGTTCGGGCCGGGCCATGGTGCACCACGCCCCGTCGGGGGTGCGGCCGGGCCCGACCTTGGTCACCACGGTGACCCGGTGGCCGCGCCAGCCCGACAGCGCCCGGTTGATCAGCTCGTTGGCGGAGCGCAGCGGCGAGAAGTAGAACGAGGCGGTGTCGACGTGGTCGACGCCCTGTTCGAACGCCTCGTGCAGCAGCCGGACGGCGGCCGCCCGGTCGATCGGCGGGCCGTCGGAGTTGCCGTGCATACCGTTGCCGGTCAGCCGCATCGCGCCGTAGCCGAGCCGGTTCACCTCCAGGTCGCCGAGCCGCCACGTACCGGCCGCCGCTGCCGCCGCGTCACCCATGCGCACTTCCCCTCCGTCGGATGCCAGGAGACGGAGTATGGGCCGGTCAGGGGGCGGGCCGACAGGGCCCGCGGGTGCGGGGAATCTCACCCCGGGGCGGGGAACGAACGCACCGGCGCCGGGAGTTGGATCCGGTGTACGAGGGGACGCCGACCGGCCGTCGGCGGGCCCGGGGGAGGGGGTCCGCCGGGGCGGCAGCAGCGGATAGGCTGGCCCGGCTGGTTCTTTGCCGAAATTTTCCTGTGCGCCGTACGACGTGTCGACGGCCTTGTCCTGCCCAGACGGAGGTACTCCGCCTTGCACGTCGACCAATGGATCAATGACGTCCCGCCGACCCTGGTGTACGTCATCATCGGCCTGATCATCGGGCTGGAGAGCCTGGGCATCCCGCTGCCCGGCGAGATCGCCCTGGTCACCGCCGCGCTGCTGGCCGCCAAGGGCACGGTCAGCCCGTGGGGCGTGGCGCTCTGCGCGATCGCGGGCGCGATCATCGGCGACTCGATCGGCTACGCGATCGGGCACAAGGGCGGCAGGCCGCTGTTCGAGAAACTCGGCCGGAAGTTCCCCAAGCACTTCGGGCCCGACCACCTGGCCACCGCCGAGCGGCAGTTCCAGCGCTGGGGCATGTGGGCCGTCTTCTTCGGCCGCTTCGTCGCGCTGCTGCGGATCTTCGCGGGCCCGCTGGCGGGCACCCTGCGGATGCCGTACTGGAAGTTCCTGATCGCCAACGTGCTGGGCGGCGTGGTCTGGGCGGGCGGCACCACGCTGCTGGTCTACCAGGTCGGCAAGGTCGCCGAGAAGTACCTGCAGGGCGCCTCGTACATCGGACTGGGCGCGGCCGTGCTGTTCGGCGCGGGCTCGGCGCTGTGGCTCAAGCGGAAGGCCAGGAAGTCCCGGGCCGAGCACCCCGAGCAGTCCGGCGGCAAGAGCGGCGAGCCGCTCGCCGAGACCTTCGCGGAGAGCACCGACTGAGCCCGCGCCGCCGTCCGTCCCGCGCCGCCCCGCCGAGGCCGCCGCGAACCCACCGGGTTCCGGCGGCCCCGGCGTGTCCCGGGGTGCGGGCGGGTAGGTTCGGCGGGTCCGAAGTGATCGCGAAGTGGGGAGCACCATGCAGAACGACCCGCAGCTGTGGGCCGCGGTGGACGAGTACGCCGAGGCGCTGCTGATCGGCCCGGACGAGGCCCTGGACGCCGCGCTGGAGGCCGCCGACGAGGCCGGGCTGCCGCCGATCGCGGTCGCCGCCAACCAGGGCAAGCTGCTGCACCTGCTGGCCCGGATCCGCGGCGCCCGGCGGATCCTGGAGATCGGCACGCTGGCCGGCTACAGCACCATCTGGCTGGCCCGCGCGCTGCCCGACGGCGGCAGCCTGACCACCCTGGAGCTCGACCCGGCGCACGCCGCCGTCGCCACCGCCAACCTGGAGCGGGCCGGTCTCGCCGACCGCGTCGAGGTCCGCCTCGGCCCGGCCCTGGACACCCTGGCGGAACTGATCGCGCAGGGCACCGAACCGTACGACTTCTTCTTCGTCGACGCCGACAAGGCCGCCATCCCGCAGTACGTCGAGGCCGCCCTCGCGCTGGCCAGCCCCGGCGCGGTGATCGTGGTCGACAACGTGGTGCGCGAGGGCCGGCTCGCCGACGCCGACAGCACCGACCCGGCCGTGCTCGGCGTGCGGCGGATGCACGAGCTGATCGCGGACGAGAAGCGGCTGGACGCCACCACCGTGCAGACCGTCGGCGGTCGCGGCCACGACGGGTTCACCCTGATCAGGGTCCTGGAGGAGTAGGCCCGCCGCCCCGGGGCCCCGTGCTCCCGGCGGCCGGTGCCGAGGTGGAAGACTGGGCGGCATGCGCATCGGACTCCTCGGCACCGGCCCCTGGGCGGGCTTCGTGCACGCCCCCGCCCTGGCCGCCCACCCCGACGTCACCTTCGCCGGTCTCTGGGGGCGCCGCCCCGAGGCCGCCGCCGAACTCGCGGCCGTCCACGGCGTCCCCGCCTACCCGACGGTCGAGGCCCTGCTGGCCGACGTGGACGCGGTCGCCGTCGCCCTCCCGCCGGACGTGCAGGCCGAGTACGCGGCCCAGGCCGCCCGGGCGGGCAAGCACCTGCTGCTGGACAAGCCGGTCGCCGCGACCGTCGACGCCGCCTGCGCCGTGGAGGACGCGGCCGCCGCCTCCGGCGTCGCCTCGGTGGTCTTCTTCACCACCCGCTTCGGCCCCACCCAGGAAGCCTGGATCACCGAACAGGCCGCCACCGGCGGCTGGTTCACCGCCCACTGCCACTGGATCGGCTCGATCTTCACCACCGACAGCCCGTTCGCCGCCTCCCCCTGGCGCCAGCAGAAGGGCGCGCTGTGGGACGTCGGCCCGCACGCCCTCTCCGTCCTGCTGCCCGTCCTCGGCGAGGTCGAGCAGCTCACCGCCGCCCCCGGCCCCGCCGACACCGCCCACCTGGTGCTGCGCCACCGCGACGGCGCCTCCAGCACCGTCACCCTCGCCCTGACCGCCCCGCCCGCCGCCTCCGCGAACGGCGCGGCCCTCGAACTGCGCGGCGCCTCCGGCGTCACCACCCTCCCCGAACGCGACACCGAGGCCACCGACGCCTTCGCCCGCGCGATCGACGCCCTGCTCGCCGCCGCGCGCACCGGCACCCCGCACGCCTGCGACATCGCCTTCGGACGGCAGGTGGTCGAGGTGCTCGCCGCCGCCGAGGAGCAGCTGCTGCGCGGCGGGAGGTAGGACCGCCGAGGGCGGGCCGACCCGCGGCGGGTCGGCCCGTCAGGGGCCGACGGGCCGCCGGTCGGCCGGGCGGCGCGGCGGGATCGGGGTCGCCGGGAAGTCGCGCGGGCCGGTCCACAGGGCCGGGACGGCGTCCGCCCGGCGGGCCAACTCGTAGGCGACCGCCTCGTAGTTGACCCGCCAGCCCCGGAAGTGCGGCCAGGCCTCGGTGACCGTCCGCTCCAGGCCCATGCCCGCCGAGGTGACCAGCTCCGCCGCCGCGTAGAACTCCTCGAAGGTCAGCCGGATCGGCCCGTCCGGGTCCGGGTCCGGCTCGAACGGGATGCGCAGCGCCGTCGCGATGTCGCGCAGCGCGGTGAACCCGGCGCGCAGCAGCAGCCGGGCCTCCGGCGGGGCCGAGCGCGGGTTCAGCGCCAACTGCATCGCGGCCGCGTCCATCACCGCGATCAGGCCCACCACCCAGCTGCGGTACGGCTGCGGGGAGCGGAACGAGATCAGCACCGGGTAGTTGGAGTGCCCCTCGCCCAGGTCGGCCGCCAGTCGCTCCCAGTCCCGGTACAGCTCCGGCAGTTCGCTCTCGGTGCGCACCAGCGCCTGCCGGGCCAGCAGTTCCGGCCCCCAGGCCGGTTCGCCCGCCCGCGACTGCAGCAGCGTCACCTCCAACTCCCGCCGGTTGTACGCCCCGTAGAGCGTCGGCAGGTAGGCGATCAGCAGGGCGATGATCAGCGGGCCGTTGGCCGCCGCCAGGAAGTCGATCACCGACAGGTGCAGCCGGTCGCCGCTGGCGAAACCCAGCGTGAACAGGCTCGACCCGGCCTCCCGGAACGCCACCCGCCACCCCAGCTCGGACGTCCCGCGCAGCAGCAGCGTGTACGCGAGCAGCGTCGACAGCAGCCAGCAGCCCAGCATCCCCAGCAGGATCAGCGGCGCCAGCCAGGTCTGCGCCCGGTCGATCGCCCGGTAGCCGCCGAACGGCGCCGCGACCGTCCGCACCACCCGGCGCAGCACCGACCACAGCCGGATCACCAGCGCCGAGTACAGCCCGCGCGGCACCACCAGCGTCCGCAGGATGCTGGCCGCCGTGACCAGCAGCAGGGCGGCCCCGGCCACCGTGAAGATCACTCTCATGCGGCCATTGTGACGCCCGCCCGGCCCGATCCCCGCCAGCGGCCGGTCCGCGTGAAAGCATCGGGGCGACCGCCGTCCGCCCGCCAGAGAACCGAGCCCCGACGTGCCCGTGCCGACGCCCCCCGACGCGCCCGTGATCCGCATCGACGCCCCCGGCTCCTTCCCCCGCGCCGTCTTCCACGAGCGCCACCCCGTCCTGGTCCGGCAGGTGCTGGACGCACTGCCCTACGGCCCGCGGCAGCGGGCGGCCCTGGAGGAACTGCTCGCCCGCAGCACCGGCGGCGGCCCGCTGGAACCCCTCGGCCCGGACGCCCCCGACGCCGCGCAGTGGCGGGCCTGGGGCGAGGGGCTGTGGGGACGGCCGTGGGACGAGGCGCCGTTCCTGTGGGCGGAGAGCTGGTTCTACCGGCTGCTGCTGGAGGCCACCGGCTACTTCCGCCCCGACGGCGCCTGGCGGGGCGTCGACCCGTTCGCGCCGTTCAAGGCCGCCGAACTCACCGGCCCGGCCGTGGACGCCGAACTCGCCGCCCTGGACGCCCTGCCCCCCGACCCGCGGCCCGCCCTGCTGTCCGCCGCCCTGTGGGGCAACCGCGCCGACCTCAGCTTCCGGCTCACCGCGCAGGGCGGCGGCCGGGCGCCCGACCTGGTCGCCGACGACGGCGCCCGGCTCTGGGCCGCCCTCGAACGCACCCCGGGCGGCCGGGTCAACCTGGTCGCGGACAACGCCGGACGGGAACTCCTCCCCGACCTGGTGCTGGCCGACCACCTGCTCGCCTCCGGCCTCGCCGGACACGTCGCCCTGTACGTCAAACCCCAGCCGTACTACGTCTCCGACGCCACCACCGCCGACGCCCTCGCCACCCTCACCCGCCTGCGCGCCGCCCCCGGCCGGGCCGCCGCCGCGACCGGTGAACGACTGTGGCGGGCCACCGCCGACGGCACGCTGACCGTCCGCACCCACCCGTTCTTCTGCGCCCCGCTGCCCTACGCCGCGATGCCCGCCGACCTGCGCGCCGAACTCTCCGGCGCCACCCTGACGGTCCTCAAGGGCGACCTCAACTACCGCCGCCTGCTGGAGGACCGCCACTGGCCCGCCACCACCCCCTTCGCCGCCCTCACCGCCCACTTCCCCACCCCCGTCGCCGCCCTGCGCACCCTCAAGTCGGACGTCCTGGCGGGCGTCACCCCGGACACCCTCGCCCGCCTCGACGCCGAGGGCCCCGGCTGGCGCACCGACGGCCGCCACGCCCTCGTCCAGGTCCGCGCCTAGGGCTGCCCGGTCGGACCTGTCGGACCTGTCGGATCAGAGCGCGGCGCCGTAGCCCGTCGACCCCGCCAGCAGGCGGCGGTGGCCGTCGGCGGCGGGCTCCCGTTCGGCGATCCGGCGGGCCCCGGCCAGCAGCGGGGCGGCCTCCGGCAGGTGGTCGGGGTGCTCCAGCGGGAAGGCGCGGGCGAGCAGGTCGCGGACCTCCCGGTCCGGGCAGGCGGTGAAGCACGCGGCGGCGGCCAGCCAGAACCGCGGCCACAGGTCGGCGTACGGCTCGGCGGGCAGGTGGGCGAGCCGCAGCGCCTCCGGGTAGCGCGCCCGGGCCTGGTCGAGGGTGAGCCGGCCGTCGCGGTGGTCCGCGGCCAGGGCGGCCAGCGGGGCCGGGTCGCGGTGGAAGCGCAGGTGGTAGGCGGCCGCGGCGGCATTCCCGCGCTGCTGCCAACTACCGTGCTGCACCAGCTCGGTGAGGCGCGCCAGGGTGGCCCGGTGGCCGATCGCGCCGACCAGCGGGCCCATCAGCTGGGCGGTCCACGGCCGCTCCAGCACCAGCAGCCGCAGCACCCGTCCGGCCAGCCGCGCGGTCGCCGCCCGGTCCGCCGCCAGCGCCGCGCCCAGCGCCAACCGGGCGGCCTCGACCCGCTCGTAGGCGTCCTGGTCGGCGCCGCGGCGCCCCGCCTCGGCCAGCAGCGCGCCGAACGCGTCCAGCCGGGCGGCCAGTTCGGCGTCCCGCTCGGTCAACCCCACTGCCCCTCCGTCGAATCCGTGCCGGTCCCGGCGGCGTGCCGGGTCGTACGCCGATCGTCCCGGGCGTCCGCGCCCGCGGGCCGATGGACGTGAGACCCGGCCCGTGGCCGATCATCGGGCACAACGGTTCGTGAGCGCAACGACGGGGAGGCGGGCCGCACATGTGGGGCGAGTGGATCGACTGCACGGTGCCGGAGGCCGTGCGGGGGCGGTTCTCCGCCGCCCGGGCGGGCAGGTGGGCTGCGCGGAATGGACCGCAGCCGAGCGGCAGGCATACGCCAACGACCTGGACGAACCGCGGGCGCTGATCGCGGTGTCCGCGAAGTCGAACCGGTCGAAGGCGGACAAGGACATCGCGGAGTGGCTGCCGCCCGCGGTCGGCTATCGCTGCACCGGCTCGCCGAGGCGAGGGCTGTCCCCATGAGCAGCTCACCGTCACCCGCGCCCGCTGAACAGTCGGAGTCAGAGCGGAGATGTGTCGGCCCACAGGTCCGGCGTCGGGGTCGGTGGGGGCGGGGGAGCGGTGTGCTGGAGGACGACCACGGCTTCCCCGACGCGGTCGAGCTCGATGAGGTACTCGGCGCGTGCCTGCCGGTGGGCGGGGGGCGGTCCGAGGAGCGCGAGGGCTTCTTCGGCGCGGCCGGATGCGGCGAGCAGGTCGGCGACCGAGCAGATCGCGTACCCCGTGCTGCCTTCGGGACGGGCCCGGGCGAGGTCGGCCACTTCGTCGATCCGGCCGCAGGCGGCCATGAGCGCGAGCCTCGACTCGAAGAACTCCCACCCCTCCTCCTGGCCGCGGTGGCGCTCCCTCATGGCATCCAGGTACGCCAGGCCGTCGAGGGCCCGGCCCTGATCGGCGTACAGGGTGCACAGCTCCGCGACGACCCAGTCCTCCCCGTTGCCGGGCGCCTCCGTGTACGCCCGCAGCTCCTCGACCGCCTCACCGGCGCGCCCGTGGCGGGCCAGCAGCCGCGCCAGCAGCACGGCGTGGTTCTCCCGCCAGTGCTCCGGATTGCCCGGGTGCCGGTAGAGCGCCGCCGCGCCGTCCACGTCGCCGCGCGCCTCCAGCACCTCGGCCAGGCACTGCGTGGCGGACCCGAAGTGCTCGTCGGCCGCGTAGGCGCGCAGCTCGTCGATGCGGCCGTGCCGGGCCAGCAGGTCCGCCAGCCGGTCGCGACCGTTGACCTGGACGGTGCGTTGCTGCCGGAGCAGGGCGGTGGCCTCGTCGACGCGGCCCTGCCGTTCGCGGATGACGGCGAGCAGTCCGCGGGCGGTGTCGGTGTCGAAGCCGCGGCAGCACCAGGGGAAGTCGGTGCACCGGTGCTCGGCGATCCGGGCGGCGAGCAGCTCGGCGGCCTCCTCCTCGCGGCCGGCCGCGAGGGCGGCCTCGACCAAGGCGTTGATGCGCCCGCGTTCGTCGGCGTGCGGCAGCAGCAGGTCGAACGCCTCCGAGGCGCGGCCGTGTCGGGCGAGCAGCCGGGCGTAGTGCTCCAGCGCGTGCGGGTGGCCCAGGGCCATCCGGGCCCGGACGGTCTCGATCGCCTCCTCGGTGCGGCCCGCGTCCTCCAGCAGCCCGGCCACCTCCACGACGGCCGTCCACCACGTCGTCGCGGCGTACGGCGCCAGCACCCCCAACGCCTCCTCCAGCCTGCCGTCCCCCGCCAGCACCCGGGCCCACGCCCTGGCGCAGAACCACTCACCCCGCCCGGCCTGCTCCGCCACCACCGCGCCGTGCCCGCGCTCCAGCAGCCGCTCCACCAGCTCCAACGGGATCCAACCGGATCCGGTAAGGTACCGGCGCTCAAGATCGTCAGCGTCCATGGCGGAGCACCGTAGCGTCCGCCTCCGACACCGGTCGGCGTAGGCGGCCACCGGGGAATACGGCACGGTCGGAATGACGCTCCCCGTCAGTCCGGCCGCCGCAGCGGGGTGCTCGGCCCGGCCTGGTGGAGGTCTGACGTCACGCTGCGGCCTCAGGTGCGACCGTGGAGGCGGCCTTCAGCGGAGCACGACGGTGACGCCCTTCTCGCGCAGGATGTTCACGGTCGCCTCGAAGTAGGACAGGCCGCCGAGGTGGTGCAGGACGTGTCCGGCGAGGGCCTGGCGGGCGGTGTCGGCGTGGTGCCACACGAGGGTGAACGGGGGGACGACGGCGGGCCCGCCGCACAGGCAGTCGTGCACCGCGTCCAGGTTTGTGCCGTAGTTGGCGCCGGGGCCGAGCAGGGCTTCGCCGAGCGCCAGGAGCAGGCCGGCCCGGTCGGTGGCGTGCTGCCCGTCCAGGTGGTACGTCCCGCCGGAGAGGCCGTCCGGCCCCCACGGGCCGAGGTGGGTGAGGTTCAGCCACTCGGACCGGCCCTCGGCGTCGAACTGTGCCCACTGGTTGGGCAGGGTGGGGATACCGTCGGACCAGGTTTCCCAGACGGGGCGGGCGGCCAGGGCGGGGCGGTCGTCGCCGGGGTCTGTGATGGTGACGTCGATCAGGGTTCCGCCGAGAACGGACGGGCGGGCCTCGACCATGTGCAGGTCGAGGCGGTACCCGGTCATCGTCCGGCCGTGGCGGTCGAGGCGCCGGAGCGTGATCGGGTCGCCCTTCTGCGGAAGGGGACGGCGCAGCAGGGCCAGAAACGGTGCGGCGGGTTCGCAGCCGATCAGGTGCACGGGCGGGGTGGGTTGCTGCGGGCGCGGAGTGAGCAGGCCGTCAATGGAACGGCAACCCTCCGACGGGCCGGCCCCGTGGATCGGGGGGAACCACAGGTCGAACCGCGGGCTCGAAGGCAGCCGCCTGCCGCCCCCGGAGCTGTCCTCCCTGACGCCGGTCCCCACGACGACGTCCACGCGCCCGGGATCGCCCGGCGTGGGCCACTGGGCCAGGACGGTCGTGTCCTCCAAGTCCCAGAGGCGGTGCGGCCCGTCGTTCGACGGATCCACGGGTTCGATCGAGAGCATGCCGTCCCCCAGCAGCCGCACCGGTCCGGCGCTGTCCGTCACGCGCCGGACCAGCAGGCTCTCGCGCGGGCAGCCGCGGAGCGTCAGGACCTCCCGCGGCAGCGGGGGCGGGTCCGCGAACAGGCCCTCGGCCTCCGCGCACCGCCCCCACAGCACGTCCTCCTCCTCGTGGACGTCCTCCCGCACCAGGAGGTACCGGACCGGGAAGTCCCGCTCCCACTCCGCGTGTTCCTCGGACCGCACGCTTCCCCCTGCCGTCGAGTTGTCGTGGCGCACTCGCCCCGCGGGGCTCAGCTGCCGGTGCGGCCGTCGAGGAGTTCGCGCACGACGTCGAGGTGGCCGTTGTGGCGGGAGGTCTCCTCGATCAGGTGGAGCAGGATCCAGCGCAGGTCGGGGTGGAGGCCGCCGCGGATCGACTGCTTCGCCGGGGTGTCCAGCTCGTGCGCGGCGACCAACTCCCGGAAGCGGGCGCACTGCTCCTCGTACTCGGCCAGCAGCTGGGGCAGCGGGACGTCGACCGCGGTGCGCATCTCCGGGTCGGGGTCGTCCTCGGTGGCGTGGACGAGGGGGCCCTGCTCCTCGCGGCCGAGGAAGACCACGTCCAGCCAGTAGTGCTCGACCCAGCGCAGGTGGCTGATCAGGCCGCAGGGCGTCATCAGGGGCGAGGCGGGCAGCGGGGAACGGCGGGCGTCCTCCGCGGAGAGGCCCTCGCACTTGGCGCGGGCGGTGGCCCGGGCGTAGTCGAGGAAGGTGGTCAGCTGGGTGCGCTCGTCCCAGGAGGGCGGCGTGTCGGTTCGCTCGGTCATCGCGGGCAGTCTGTCGCACCCCTGACGCGGCGTCGACGGGTTTTCCGCTCGGACGGCGACGCGCCCTGCTGGAGCGGCCCAGAGGGTGATCGCCCGGGACCGGGACCGGGACGGGGCAGGGGCAGGGGCAGGGCGGTCGGTGGGGTCAGGGGCGCGGGGTGGGGACCGCCAGGTCGTCGTGCGGGGGCGGGGTCGGGGTGCGGCCCGGGAGGGAGGTGCGGGCCAGCAGGGCGGCGAGCAGCAGGCAGGCGGCCGCCCACCAGGGCGGGGTGTCGGCGGTGGCGTACAGCACCGAGGTGCCGAGGGCCTGCCCGGCGAGCTGGGCGGCGAGCACGGCGCCCGCGGCCCCGCCCGCCCGGTGGGTGTCGGTGGTGGCGGTCGCGCAGCAGTACACCGGCACCAGGGCCAGGCCGGAGCCCAGGCCCGCGACGGCCGTGCCGATCGGCAGGAAGGTGTCCGTCTGCCCGCTCGCCAAGGCGAGGATGCCCCCCGCCACGCCCGCCACGGTGGTCAGCAGGCCCGTCACGGCCAGGGCGCGGGGCGAGGCCGCCGGGCGCCGCAGGCGGGCGCGGGCCGAGGCGGCGCCGACGGCGGCCCCGGCGGCCAGCAGCAGCATCGGCACGCAGGTGGCGAGGACGGCGCCGTCGGCCGCGTCCTCCACCATGTCGGTCAGCGGCGGCAGCAGGCACAGGAAGCCCGCGCCCGTGAGCACCGCGACCAGCAGACCGCCGATCCGGTCGCCGCCGGTGACGACGTCCGGTGGGAGCAGTCGGCCCGGGTCACGGCGCTGCTGCCACCAGAAGAGCCCGAGCAGGACGAGTCCGGCGGCGGACGGCCCGACCACCCAGAAGTTCGGCCACGGCCAGCCGGTGCCGACCAGCAGCAGCCCGGGGCCGAAGGCGCCGAGCAGCGCGCCCGGCAGGGAGAGGCGGCCGCGCGGCGGGGGGTCCGACGGCAGGGTGCGGACGCCGGCCAGCGCGGCCAGCGCGGCGACCGAGCAGGCGAGCAGGAGGACGTCCGAGGACAGCAGCCGGAGGGCGAGCAGTCCGGCCACCGCGGCGCCGACGCAGACCGCGGCGTACCTCCCGAAGGTTCCGGTCCGCTCCCGAGGGGCGCGCGGGCCGGTGGCGGTGACGGCCAGCGAGGCGGTCAGCGCGAGCGCGCCGCAGCCGCCCTGCAGGACGGCGGCGGCGTGCCGCACCGGATCGGTCAGGTCGAGCGCCTCGCCGAACACGCCGAGCAGGCAGGCCACCGCGAACCCGGTCAGCCCGAGGGCCAGGGTGCCCCGGCGCCCCCTGACGTCCGCCAGGTGGCCGCCGGGCAGCAGCAGCGCGGCGAAGGCCACCGCGCTCCAGGACAGCCCCGGGCCCCAACGGTAGGAGGCGTCCGGACCCCAGACCCCCTGCACCAGCCCGAGCAGCACGGCCACCTGCGCCAGCCCGAGCGCCACCCGACCCCCGCGGCGGCCGGGCACCGGGGCGGCGGTGGGCGCGGGGACGTGGGCGCGTTCCGTCGGGGTGTAGCCGGGTGCGGGCGGCGCGGGTGCGGGCGCGGGCGGCGCGGGCGTCGGTGTGGGCGGCGCGCTCCGGGGCTCCGGCACGTAGTCCAGCAACTGGGCGGCGTGGCGCCCGAGTTGGGCCAGGATCTCGCCGGGCAGCCAGACGCCCCCGTCGTCCCTCCCGCTCCCGCTCCCGTCCCCGCTCCCGTCCCCGCGCCCGCTCCCGTCCCCGCTCCCGCCGATCGCGGCGGAGATCTGCGCCGGGGTGGGCCGCCGCGCCGGGTCCTTGTCCAGGCAGGCGCGCACCAGGCCCTCCAGGGAGGCCGGGACGCCGGTCAGGTCCGGCTCCTCCTCGGCGACCCGGAAGAGGTGGGCGTTCAGGTTGGAGTCCGCGGCGCCGAACAGCAGCCGCCCGGTGGCGGCGTACACCAGGACCGCCCCGAGGCAGAACACGTCGCTGGCGGGGGTGAGTTCGAGGCCCCGGACCTGCTCCGGGGACATGAAGCCGGGAGAGCCGATCAGCATGCCGGTGCGGGTGTGCAGGCTGTCGCCGACCAGGCCGTCCATGGCCCGGACGATGCCGAAGTCGATGACCCGCGGCCCGTCCACCGTCACCAGCACGTTGGACGGCTTGAGGTCGCGGTGGATCAGGCCCGCCCCGTGCACGGCCCGCAGGGCGAGGGCCAGCCGGTCGGCGAGGATCCGCACCGAGCGTTCGGGCAGCGGGCCGAAGTCCCGGGCGACGACCGCGGTCAGACTCGGCCCCGGCACGTACTGGGTGGCCACCCAGGGCACGTCGGCCCCGGTGTCCGCGTCCAGGACGCCCGCCGTCCAACTCCCGCCCACCCGCCGGGCCGCGTCCACCTCGCGGGCGAACCGCCTGCGGAACTCGGCCTGTTCGGCGTACTCGGCCTGGACGACCTTCACCGCGACGGTGCGGCCCGCCTCGGAGCGGCCGAGGTAGACCAGCCCCATGCCTCCGGCGCCCAGCCGGGCGATCAGGCGGTAGGGGCCGATGTGCGAGGGGTCCTCGGCGGTCAACTGATCCACGGTCAGGAATGTAGCGGAGGCGGTCGGTGCGGGGGAGGCAACCGCGGCACCGGGCCGGACGGCGGCGAAAACCGGTTGGGGGGACCGGGCGCGGACGGGTAGAAAGGCCGGGTTTGCCGGACGGGCGACGGGCGACGTCGCACCAGGAAGCACGAGGAGAGGAACACGACATGGCACTGCCGGACGGAATGACGGTGCGACCCGCCACGGTCGCGGACGCGGCGGCGGTCTGCGCGCTGCTGAACCGGGTGGACGAGATCGAGACCGGCGAGGCGGGCACCGACCTCGCCGAGGTCGAGCAGGAACTCGCCCACCCCGAAGTGGACTTGGCCGCCGACAGCTGGCTCCTGCACGACGCCGACGGGCAGTTGGTCGGCTACGGGCTGGTGCGCGACCGCTCCGGCGGCGAGCGGATCGACCTCGACCAGTACCTGCTGCCCGACCAACTCGCGGGCGGCCTGCACCTGTTCGACCTGATGGAGGCCCGCGCCGCCGAACTCGCCCGCGGCAACGGCGCCGAACGGGCCGTGCTGCACCTGCTGCTCAACAGCACGCCCACCACCGACACCGACGCGCTCCGCGCCCGCGGCTGGCGGCTGGTCCGCCGCCACCACTCCCTGCACCGCGCGATCTCCCCGGCCACCGACCCGCTGCCCGAGCCCCCGGCGGGCGTGCGGCTGCGCGACTGCGCCGAGGAGGCCGACCGGCAGGTCGCGCACCGGCTGATCCAGCAGACCTTCGCCGCGCACTACGACTTCAAGCCCCGTACGTACCGGCAGTGGCTGCAGGACATCGGCGGCGAGACGGTCGACTGGTCCCTGGTGTGGGTCGCCGCGCTCGACGGCCACGGCGACGTCGCCGTGCTGCGCACCGGCGTCCGGCCGCCCGGCACCGCGTGGGCGTCCAACATCGGCGTGCTGCCCGCCGCCCGCGGCCGCGGCCTCGGCGGGTACCTGCTGCGGCACTTCTTCGCCGCGCACGCCGCCCGCGGCCTGACCGGCGCGGGTCTGGGCGTCGACACCGAGAACGCCACCGGCGCGATGGAGCTGTACCTCAAGAACGGCATGGAGCTCCAGTTCGCCGTCGACACCTGGGAGTCGGTGCTGCCGACCACCGTCTGAACCCCGTTCCCGCCCCCACCGACCCGAGGACGCCCGCCGTGTACGACGCCCGCACCGCCGCCGACTACCGGGCGGCCCGCGAACTCCCCCGCGAGGGCCTGACCGCCTGGCGGGAGGCGATCGCCGAGTACGCCGCACCGCGCCCCGGCAGCACCCTGCTCGACGTCGGCGCGGGCACCGGGGCCTTCGCCACCGCCTTCCGCGACTGGTACGGCGTGCACGTGCTGGCCGTCGAACCGGCGCCCGCCATGCGGGAGTTGATCCCGGTGGGGGAGGGCGTCACGGTGCTCGACGGGCGGGCCGAGCAGCTCCCCGTCGCGGACGCGAGCGCGGACGCCGCCTGGCTCGGCTCCGTCCTGCACCACCTCACCGATCTCACCGCCGCCGCACGGGAGTTGCACCGGGTGCTGCGCCCCGGCGCCCCGGTGCTGATCCGCAACGCCTTCCCCGGCCGGTGCGAACGCGACCTGCGGGTGCGGTACTTCCCCGAGACCGCCGCCGGGATCGACGCCTACCCGGGCGTGGAGCACGTCACCGAGGTCTTCGCCGCGGCCGGGTTCACCCGGACCGCCCTGCGCCCGCTCCCGCAGCGCTCCGCCCCGACCCTGGCCGCGTACGCCGCCGGCCTGCGCCGCGCCGCGGACGGCAAGCTGCGGGCGCTGAGCGACGAGGCCTGGCAGGCCGGCCTGGCCCGGCTGCGCCGCGCGGCCGCGCGGCGGCCGGACGAGCCCGCCGTCAGCTGGATGGACCTGCTGGTGCTGCGACGGAGTTGAGCCCGCCCGCGGCCGGTGCGGGGCGTGTTCCGGCCGCGGGCGGGCTGGTGGTGCGTCGGGGCGGAAGGCGGGTCAGCCGTTGGCGAGGGCCTGGACGCGGTCGAGGGCGCCGTTGAAGTAGTCCTGGTCGCCGGGCAGGGTGCCGGAGTCGGAGTACTGCCAGATGGTCTGGTACGACCAGCCGGCCGGGAGGGTGCCGACCGCGGTGGAGTAGCGGGCTATCCAGAGCGGGTTGGTGCCGGCGAAGGAGCTGTTGTTGCCGGTGCAGGTGCTCCACCAGTTGGTGGTGGTGTAGATCACCGGGTAGCGGCCGGTCTTGGTGTGCACCGTGTTGGAGAAGTCGCGGATCCAGCTGACCATCCCGGCCTGGCTCAGGCCGTAGCAGGTCGCGCCGTACGGGTTGTACTCGATGTCGAGGGCGGGCGGCAGGGTCTTGCCGTCCTTGGACCAGCCGCCGCCGTGGGCGACGAAGTACGCGGCCTGGGTGGCGCCGCTGGAGACGTTCGGGAGCGCGAAGTGGTAGGCGCCGCGGATCATCCCGACGTTGTAGGAGCCGTTGTACTGCTGGGTGAAGTACGGGTTGGTGTAGCTGGTGCCCTCGGTGGCCTTGACGTACGCGAACCGGCCGCCGTTGGCGTACGCGGTGCTCCAGGCGACGTTGCCCTGGTAGCCGGAGACGTCCATGCCCTTGGTCTGGGTGGCGGCCAGTGCGGCGAAGGTGCTCGCGGTGCCGGCTGGGTCGGTCGCCCGCGCGTTGCCGCGGCCCTCGTGGGCGGGGACGGTCGAGCCGGCGTAGTCCAGTTCGGGGTGGAAGCCGGGCGGGGTGGTCGGCTTGGCGGCCTGCGCGGGGGCGGCGGCGACGCCGAGGGCGCCGACGAGCAGGGCGGCGGAGGCGGCCGCGGTGGCGGCGCGGCGCAGGGAGCGGGTGGTGCCGGAAGCGGGCATGACGACTCCATCAATCCGGTGGCGGCGGCCGGGTCGGCCGCATGCGGTGAAGATATAGTCATGGCCCCGTCAGTCAACAGAGTGTTGAAACCACATATCGAATGACCGTATGTAGAGCGAACATCCATAGGTGTGACAACTGAACGTCCGGAGTTTGCAAGAATGTTGACGGAGTGGCAGAAGCGGCTCCTGCTGGCGAACCCGACCGCCCCGGCGGTAGCGTGTCAACGCGCGTCCCACTGCCGGAACGACCGGAACGGGCAGGGGCGAACCGATGCGGGCCGGACGACCGGCCGGCGCGAGGAGACGGGGGAGCGGTGCCGGACGGACGCCTGCTCGCGGTGAGCGACCTGCACGTCGGCGTCGCCGAGAACCGGGCCACCCTGGAGGCCCTGCGCCCCACCGGCCCCGACGACTGGCTGATCGTCGCCGGGGACGTCGCCGAACGCGTCCGCGACGTCGAGGCCGCCCTGCGCCTGCTCGCCGACCGCTTCGCCAAGGTCGTCTGGACGCCCGGCAACCACGAACTGTGGAGCACCGCCGACGACGAGGCCGACCTCGCCGCCCCCGCCCGCTACCGGCTGCTGGTCGAGCGCTGCCGCGCCCTCGGCGTCAGCACCCCCGAGGACCCGTACCCCGTCTGGCAGGGGCCCGACGGCCCGTACGCCGTCGCCCCCGTCTTCGCCCTCTACGACTACAGCTGGCGGGTGCCCGGCGTCACCGACAAGCGGCAGTCGCTCGCCCGCGCCCGCGCCAACGGCATCGTCTGCACCGACGAGTACCGGATCGACCCCGCCCCGTACCCCGCCGTCGAACACTGGTGCCGCGAACGCGTCGAGGCCACCGAGAAGGCGCTCGCCGCCCACGACTCCGCCCTGCCGCTGGTCCTGGCGAGCCACTGGCCGCTCGACCGCCGCCCCACCGACGTCCTGCACCACCCCGACTTCGCCCAGTGGTGCGGCACCGACCTCACCGCCGACTGGCACCGCCGCTACAACGTCGCCGCCGTCGTCTACGGCCACCTGCACATCCCCCGCACCACCTGGTACGAGGGCGTCCGCTTCGAGGAGGTCTCGCTCGGCTACCCCCGCGAATGGCGCCGTCGCGGCCACCCGCGCGGACTGCTCCGCCAGATCCTCCCGCACCCCGCCCCGCCCGAGCAGCCCGTCCCCGCGCCCGAGCCCGCGTCCTGAACGGCCGTTGACGGTGCCGACCGCTAGCCTTCGGAGCAGGCCACACGAAGGGGGAGTCGGACGGTGGGAACGGTCGAACTGACGACGGACCAGGTGCTGCGGTGGCGCCTGCGCAGGCAGCACCTGGACGCGCAGGCACCGGTCGACGGCCCGGTCGACGGCCCAGTCGAGGGCCCAGTCGAGGGCCCGCCCACCGCCGCAGCCGTCGTCGCCCTGGTCGAACGGCTCGCCGGAGTGCAGGCGCAGGTCCCGTCCGCCGCCGAACTCGCCGTCGCCCTGCGCACCGGGCCCGACGGCCCCGCCGCCCTGCGCGCCGCCCACGCCGAGGGCCGCCTGCTGCGCACCTGGGCCCAGCGCGGCACCCTGCACCTGCTCGACCCGCGCACCGCCGCCGACGCGCTCGCCCTGATCGGCTCCGCCCGCACCTGGGAGAAACCCGCCTGGGTCCGGGAGTTCGGCGCCACCCCCGCCCAGGTCGCCCAACTCGTCGAAGCCGTCGGCGAGTTGCTGAGCGGCGCGGTGCTGACCAGGGAGGAGCTCACCGCGGAGCTCGCCGCCGACCCCCGCTTCGCCCCGCTCGCCGAACAACTCGCCTCCGGCTGGGGCACCCTGTTGAAACCCCTCGCCTGGCAGGGCGTGCTCTGCCACGCACCCGCCCCCGGCGGCCGCGCCGCCTTCACCCACCCGGCCCACCACAGCCCCGACTGGCCCGGCCTCCCCCCGGTCGACCAGGCCGGGCCGCGCCTGCTCACCGCCTACCTCGGCGCGTACGGCCCCGCCGGGCTCGACCGGTTCGACGCCTGGCTGTCGCGCAACAGCCTGCGCAAGAGCGTCCTCAAGGGCTTCGCCGCCACCCTCGGCGACCGCCTCACCACCGTCACCGTCGACGGCGCACCGGCCCTCGCCCTCACCGAACACCTCGACGACCTGGCCGCCAGCCCGGCCACCCCCGCCACCCCGTCCGCCCCGCGCGTGCACCTGCTCGGCCCCTACGACCAGTACGTGCTGGGCCCCGGCACCAAGGCCACCGAGATCCTGCCCGCCGCCCACCGCACCGCGGTCAGCCGCACCGCGGGCCGGATCGCCCCGCTGCTCCTCGTCGACGGCCGCATCGCCGGGACCTGGGAGCAGGACGGCCCGACCGTCACCGTCACCCCCTTCGAGCAGCCCCCGCCGGCCGCCGCGCTCCGCGCCGCCGCCGAACGCCTCGCCGCGGCCACCGCCACCCCCGACCTCACCGCCCGGGTGGCCACCGCCTGATCACCCCCGCGGCAGCCCGACCGTCAGGTAGAGGTCGCTCCCCTCCACCCAGGCGCGAGCGGCCCCGCCGGTCAGCGCCACCGCGGACCCCGGCGCCACCCCCTCCGCCCGCACCGCCATCGCGTGCTCCGAGCAGCCCATCGCGAGGTACCGGAACGGCGGCCCGGCCGGACCGGCGGCCTGCGTGGAGGGGCCGGGCAGCAGGGTGCCGGGGAAGGCGCCCCGCCCCTCCGCCGCCCCCTCCGCGCCGACGGGCCGGGACGCGCCGACGGCGAGGGGCCCGGCGTCCGCCCCCGCGGGGACGGTGGCCGCGAAGCAGGTGTCGCCCCGCACGGCGGCCACCAGCCACCCGCCCGTGACCTCGGCGACCCCGAGGACCCGGGCGGGCGCGGCGGCGGTCAGCGCGTCGAGCTTCGCCTGCAACTCGGGCTCCAGCACGGCCGGTTGCACGGACAGCAGCGCCCACGGCCCGGTGGGGGCGGGCGGGCGTCCGTCGGAGGAGGACCCGGTGGTGCAGGCGGCCGAGAACGAGAGGGCGGCGACGGCCGCCGCACCCGTCCACCGCCTCCAACGGTGACGCCCCATCCGTGCCGCCCCCTCCCGCCGCGAACGTGCACCCATCGTAGGGCGGGTACGTACCGCCCCGTCGGCGTTTCCCGGCCCCCGCCCGCCCACCTGCCGCCCCCGCCCGCCCACCTGCCGGGCGGGCCCGCCCCGCCCGCCGGTCGCGCCCGCCCGCCGCGGACGGGTGGCGGGCGGCGCGGTCGGCCCCCGGCCCGGGGCCGACCGCGCCGGGTCGGTGGGGGTGCGCCGCCCCGGCGGGGGCGGGCGCTGTGGCACCATGGCGGTTCCGGCGCCCCGCCGCGGAGCGCGCCCGCCGTCCCCCCGCCCGAGGAGAGCCCGATGACCGCCGCCGAGCCGACGTCCGCCCCGACGTCCGCCCCGACCGCCCCGGCCCAGCCGGTCTTCCGGACCGCGCAACTGCGGGACGTGCCGGGCCTGGTGGCGCTGGTGGAGTCGGCCTACCGGGGGGAGTCCAGCCGGGCGGGCTGGACCACCGAGGCGGACCTGCTGGAGGGGCAGCGCACCGACGAGGCCGCGGTGGCCGACCTGCTGGGGCGCCCCGACTCGGTGGTGCTGGTGGTCGACGGCGACGACGGCGCCCCGATCGCCTGCTGCCACCTGGAACGGCGCGGCACGGCCGCGTACTTCGGCATGTTCTCGGTCTCCCCGGCCGTGCAGGGCGGCGGCCTGGGCCGGCAGGTGCTGGCCCGGGCCGAGGAGTGGGCCCGGGCCGAGTGGGGCGTCGGCGCGATGGAGATGACGGTCATCGAGCAGCGCGCCGACCTGATCGCCTGGTACGAGCGCCGCGGCTTCGTCCGCACCGGCGAGTTCGAGCCCTTCCCGTACGGGGACGAGCGCTTCGGCGTGCCGCTCCGCGCCGACCTGCGCTTCGCCAAGTTGGCGAAGCCGCTGGCGTAGCCGCCCGCTCCCGCGCTACCGCGTCACGACGTCACCACGCGGACGGCGCGGGCGGGGCGACCACCGGCGGGCGGTCGTCGCAGGTGAGGGTGTTGGGCAGCTCCCAGGGGGCCAGCCAGTCGCCGGTGGTGCCGCTGCCGGAGTTGCCGCCCAGGTCGGTGACCGTGAACTCGGAACCGGCCGGGGTGAAGTGGAAGGTGCCGCAGTTGTTGATGCCGACGGCGCCGACGTTGCGGGCGGCCACGTTCCGGAAGCTCGCGGACCCGGCGACGCGGGCGCTGAGCACCGAGGTGCCGGTGCCGTCGATCCGCACGTCCTCGAACGCCAGGTTCGACAGCTTGTACCGGTCCTTCACGCCCCAGTCGGCGACCGCCATGATCGCGTTGTAGGTGGAGTCCAGGTAGTGGTCGCCGCTGACCTTGACGTCGGCGTCGACGTCCCGGTCCAGCACCTCGAACCAGATCGCGCCGAGACCGATGTTCCAGTTCAGCTCGTAGGTGCCCGCCCGCACGGTGGTGTTGTCGGTGAAGTGCAGGTACCCGGCGAACGGCTCGGCGCCGAAGCGGGAGCCCGCGTGCAGGCCGGAGCCCTCGCGGACCGGGTCGGCGACCAGGTTGTTCGAGACGGTGGTGTCGGTGCCGCCGTACACCGCGACGGCATTGGCCAGGGTCGGCGACTGCACGGTGTTGTGGTCGACGGTGACCCGGGCGTCCGCGGCCTTCTCCGACCAGAGCGCGATGCCGTCGTCGCCGGTGTTGCGCAGGAAGTTGTCGCGGATCACCGAGTCGGTGACGCCGGTGTGGAAGTTGATGCCGTCGGCGATCTGGTCGGCGATCTGGTTGCCGCTGATCGTCAGGTTCTTCATCGGGCCGTCCAGCCAGATGCCGACCTTGGTGTGGTGGAGGTACAGGCCCTCGATGCTGGAGTCGCTGAACGCGCCGCCGACGCCGTTGACCTGGTCGGTGTCGATCCGCTCCCGGACGTCTCCCTCGATCGCGAAGCCGGAGAGGTGGACGTTGCGGCTGCCGCCCTGCGCCGCGTCCTTGCCGTAGAGGCCGACGCCGGTGTGCACGCTGCCGTCGGGCGCGGGGGTCGACAGCGTCTGCTGGGTGCCCTTCAGCACGGTGTACCAGCTGCCCGCACCGACCAGCGTCACGTCGTCCACCACCAGGTGCCGGTTGACCTGGAACACGCCCGGCGGCAGGTAGACCGGCACCCGCAGCGCCCTGGCCAGCCCGATCGCCCGCTCGATGGCGTCCGCCGAGTCGCGCCGCCCGGTCGGGTCCGCGCCCGTCACCAGGACGTTGACGGCCTTCGGCTCGACGTGCGGGGCGGCGACCAGCTGCGAGTCCAGCAGGTCGATCGCCGCCCAGGGCGCCTTCGACCCGGCGGGCAGCGCGACGCGGACCCGGTCGCCCGCCCGGTAGGTGCGGCCCAGCAACAGCCGCTGCTCGTCGTACACGTGACCGGGCCGGAACGGGGTGGCCACCGTCGGCGCGGGGGTGGTCGCGGCGGGCACGCAGCCGCACTCGGTGATCCACCAGTCCGGGTGCAGCAGCCCGGCCTTCGGGTCGTTGGTGAACGGGTACTGGTTGTACAGCCAGGAGTACTGGCTGGTGGCCGTGAGCCGGCGGCGGTCCTTGCCGTTGACGGTGACGTCCAGCGGCGCGGTGATCCCGCCGCCGTCCGCCGCGTCGGGGAGGCTGTAGCGGACGGTGATGGCGTTGGCGGCCGCGGGCAGGGTGAACTCGACGTACTGTCCGGGGGCCAGCTTCACCGCGCTGCGGCCCGAGGCCTCCGCGGCCAGGGTGTACGCGGTGCGGTCGGCGGCGATCACGCTGCCGGTGGTGGCGGCGTTCTCGGCCTCCTGCTCCTGGAAGTCGACCCGGGCGCCGCGGCCCGCGGTCAGCGCCGGGTCGATCCCGGCCCTGGTCACCACGGCGCGCCCGGAGGAGGACGCGGCCTGCGCGGCCGGGGCGCACAGCGCGACCCCCAGCCCGAGCACGGAGGCGACCACGACCGCCCCGGCGCGGGCCGAGCGGGGCAGGACGGAGCGGGCGGGGGAGGCGGAGGCAGCAGGCATCGGGGACCGGCTCTCTGGAAGGCGTGGTGGAGGTGAGCCGACAGTAGGGGCGCACCCCCGACCACCACAAGAGAGTTGCGTGGAAATTTCTCCCTGGTGTCAGATTCTTGCGATCTATGAGTCAATCGTTGCGGTACGGTCGGCCTTCCACTCCAGGTACCGGCCCGACTCCCGGGTCAGGCCCGCCAGGAACCACAGCAGCAGCGCCGTGTCGTCGCCCCAGCCCAGCACCGGCAGGAAGTCCGGCACCGCGTCGACCGGACTCAGCAGGTACACCCCCACCGCCAGCGTCAACGCCGCCAGCTTCCCCGGCCCCACCCCCGGGTACCGCCCCGCCAGCGCGTCCCGCAGCAGCCGCGGCAGCGCCCGCACCCGCGCCACCGCCCCCGGCGCGCCCGGCCGCCGGGTCTCCCGGTACAGCCCCCACGCCGACCGCGTCACCGCCACCCCGTCCAGCCCCCGCACCCGGGCCGCCCTGTCCTTGCCACTGCCCATGGGGCCCTCCCCGAACGAACGCGCCGACTCCCCCACGGTACGGGAGCGCCCCCGCCGCACCGGGGCCCGTACCGAACCGCGACACGTCCGTGCGGAACCCGGGACACGCCGCGCCCCCTGCGACACGCCGCCCGACGCGCCGTACGACACGCCGTCCGGCGCACCGCGGGCGTGCGCCGCGCGGGGGGACGGCCGATGCTGGCCGCATGACGAGCACGAGCAGCAACAGCGCCACCGACGAGCCCCTGGTCCGGGTCGCCGAGTTCCGCACCGACAGCCGCTACCGGCTGGTCCACTTCCAGGGCGCGGGCTGGAAGCCGCTGGCCCCCGAGGAGTTCGAACCCGAGGTGCACCGGCACTTCCCCGACCTCGACCCGCGCGACCCAGTCCGGGTGCGCTGGGACGACCGCCCCTGGGAGTGGCCCGCCTGGCACCCCGGCGAAGCCTGACCCCTCCCCGCGCCCGGACCCGCGTTCGGCCGCTCAGCGCGAACCGGCCAGCAGCGCCAGCACCTCCTCGGTGGTGCCGGTCTCGCCCAGCCGCGGGAAGATCCGCTGCACGCTGTTGCGGTGCGCCTCCGCGTCCAGGTCGCTCATCGCGTCGACCGCCAGCGTCACGTGGTAGCCGTGCTCGTGCGCGGCCCGGGCGGTGGACTCCACGCCGATGCTGGTCGCCACACCGGCCAGCACGATCTGCGTCACGCCGCGGCGGCGCAGCTGCACGTCCAGGTCGGTGCCGTGGAAGGCGCCCCAGTTGTGCTTGGTGACCACCAGGTCGGACGGGTCCAGCAGCTCCTCGGAGAGCCGGTCCCAGCCCGCGGGGCGGGCCGCGCCGGAACCGCCCCGGTTCTGCTCGGTGCGGCCGGGCGGCACGTCCCCGCCGTCCGCGGCGAAGGACACCCGCACCAGCACCACCGGCAGCTTCGCGGCGCGGAACGCCCCGGCCAGCGCGATGCTGCGCTCCAGCACCTCGCGGGCCGGGTACGGGGCGGTGGGGGCGGCCAGGATGCCCTGCTGGAGGTCGATGACGACCAGGGCGGTGTTCGGGTCGAGCGCGGTGACGGACACGGCGGGCCTTTCGTCGGGCGGTGCGCGGACGGCCCGGAGCCCGGACCGTCCAGTTTCACTGCGCAGGTTACCTGTACAGTTCGGACGGCCGGGCCCCGGCCCCGCCGCGCACCCGCTCAGCCCGCCAGCTGCGCCTCGATCGCCGCCACCAGCTCCGCCGACTCCGGCTCGATCCGCGGCCGGAACCGACCGACCACCTCGCCGTCCGCCGACACCAGGAACTTCTCGAAGTTCCACTGCACGTCACCGGCCTCGCCCGTGGCGTCCGCGACCTCGGTCAGCCGCGCGTACACCGGGTGCCGCCGGGGCCCGTTCACGTCGACCTTCTCGAACAGCGGGAACGACACCCCGTACGTGGTCGAGCAGAACTCCTGGATCTCCTCCGCCGACCCCGGCTCCTGGCCCCCGAACTGGTTGCACGGAAACCCGAGCACCGTGAACCCGCGCTCCCCGTACTTCTCCTGCAACCGCTCCAGGCCCGTGTACTGCGGCGTCAACCCGCACTTCGACGCGACGTTCACCAGCAGCAGCACCTTGCCCCGGTGCTCGCCCAGCGAGGACGGCTCGCCCGCCAGCGTCCGGATCGGGAGATCGAACAGCGAATCCGCCATGACCCGCACCTGCTTTCTCTGAGACGACATGCCAACGCCCCCGAACCTACCCCGCCGCCCCGCCCCGGCGGAGCCTCCCGGCCGCCCACCCGCCCGCGTGGGCGGACCACCGGAATCGCCACCGCCCTGCTGCTCTCGACGCCAAACAGTGCGGCTGTGGCACGGGCCTGGCGGAGAAGCGCTCTGCTGCCAGGCCCGGCCACGGCGCGAAGCCCGAGATCAAGAGCGCGTTCCGGTTGACCGGGGCGCCCTCGCCCGGGGTGTTCGAGTTCGCCACCTCGTCGTGGACGCTGGCCGGGACGTTGGAACCCGTACTGCGGGCGTTCGCCGGGGGCCGGGCGTCGCTGCGATGCGGGCTCAGGATCGAGTCCCGCGGCTTCGAGACGTCCGACGGCGTGCAAGTGACCTGCCACGAGCCGGTGCTCGTCCTCGGCTGAGCCGTTGGAGCGGGATCGCGGTCCGACCGGGTGAGCCTGTCAGCCGGTCGGACCCGTGGCTGGTGAGCTGACCCGAACGACCCGAGCAGCAGAAGGAGAGGAAGCCATGCCCGCGCCTGGCACGTCGTACGGTGACCTTCGAGCCCTGGTGATCAACTGCACGCTGAAGCGATCGCCGGAACGGAGCCACACTCAAGGCCTCATCGACATCAGCACGGGAATCATGGAACGCCAAGGCGTGTCGGTCGAAGTCCTCCGTGCCGTCGACATCGACATCGCGACCGGCGTGTGGCCGGACATGACGGAGCACGGGTGGGAGAGCGACGAATGGCCGGTCATCTACTCGAAGGTGATGGCCGCTGACATCCTGACGCTAGCCGGGCCCGTGTGGCTGGGAGACAACTCTTCCGTCATGAAGCGCGTCATCGAGCGGCTGTACTCCTGTTCCTCGGTCCTCAACGAGCACGGCCAGTACGCCTACTACGGCCGGGTCGGCGGCTGTCTGATCACCGGGAACGAGGACGGCGCCAAGCACTGCGCGATGAACGTGCTCTACAGCCTCCAGCACCTGGGGTACACGATCCCGCCGCAGGCCGACGCGGGCTGGGTCGGCCCGGCCGGCCCCGGGCCCTCCTACCTCGACGAGGGCTCAGGCGGCCCCGAGAACGACTTCACCAACCGCAACACCACCTTCATGACCTGGAACCAGCTCCACCTGGCCCGCCTGCTCAAGGACACGGGCGGCATCCCGGCCCACGGCAACCAGCGCTCCGAGTGGGACGCGGGCTGCCGCTTCGACTTCGAGAACCCCGAGCACCGGTAGGGCTCTTCGTCGGACCTGGTGGTCCTGGCAGGCGATGTGCTCACGGCCGCGACGGCGAAGGGGCCCGGCGGCGGCCTTGGTGAGGACGGCGGTGGCCAGCTCCGGGTCGACGGACATCAATCCGAACCCGGGCAGCGAGGACGCCAGCCACAGGTGGAGCGAGTCGAAGGGCTCCTGGTTGCCGACCGTCACCCGGGTCCACCGCTCCGCGCGAGGCGTCTCCAGCACGCCGCCCAGACGGCCGGTGTCCGGGCGCTCCAGCTCGTCGAAGCGCAGCCCCACCTCCTTCGTGCCACGCGGCAGCACCAGGAACTCGTCGTGCGCGTCCATGCCCTGCACCTTGACGAAGCCGCACACCTCGGCGGACACGCTCACCAGCCGTTCGCCCTCCCGGCGGAAGGTGATCGAGCGGGTCAGCCCGTGCATCCGCAGCGGCACGGTGATCGTCCCGCCCTCCGCGAGAGCGCCGGTCCACGTCGGCGGCAGGTCCCACGCCCCGACCGTGACGACGATCCGGTCGAACGGGCCGCCCTCCACCGGCTCGGAGCCGTCCGCCAGCACCACCCGCACCCGCTCGTACCCGGCCTCCGCGAGGTACTTCTCCGCGCGGTCGGTGACGAACGGGTCGATGTCGACCGTCACCACCTCGCCTGCCGGGCCGACGAGTTCGGCGATCAGCGCCGCGTTGTAGCCACCCGAGCCGATCTCCAGCACCCGCATCCCCGGCCGCGCGTCCGCCTGCTCCAGCATCTGCGCCTGGATCCGCGCGGCCGACACCGAGCTGACCGCCAGCCCGTGCTCGTTCCGCTTGGTCACCAGCGCCCGCTCGGGCTCGTACGCCTCCGCCAACGTCGCCTCCGGGGCGAACACGTGCGGGGGCACGGTCAGCAGCGCGGCCGCGACGGCGGCCGAGCGCACTGAGCCCGCTGCCCGTAGCGCTTCGGCCATCGCCACGCGCAGCGCCTCGTCCCCGTCCGGCAACGGCCGGCCGGCGGAGTCCGCCAAGGTGGACATCGTTCTCCTCCCGATCCGCCGTATGGATGCGGAACCGTTCCGGAGCCGGGACGCGGCAGCTTCCCAACTCCCTTGCTGGGAAAGTCATCAGCGCGTGTCCGGAGCAGATCGTCACAGTGCCGAGCCGCAGCCGGGCGATGCGAGCACCCGGCAGCCGCCCTCCGAGGCGCGCACCCACTCAAGCGGCCTCCCCGGCACCCGAGTGCTGCGGCTGCCCCGACAGCCGGGCCCACACGGCCTTCGTACCGAGATCTACCGTCACGCCCCAGTCATCGGACAGATCCGCAACCAGCAGAAGCCCCTGCCCGTCCACCCGTACGCCCGCGGGCCGCGGGCGCGGTCGGAGTTCGGACCGGTTGTCGCGGACCTCCAACCGGCAGTCACCGTCGATCTCCTGGAGCCGCACGGGTACGACCTCGCCGGCACGGCAGGCGTGGCGGATGGCGTTGGTGACCAGCTCCGAGCAGATCAGGACCATGTCGTCGATGCGCTCCGGAGTCCACCCCCACCCCAGGAGGGTCCGCCGGACAGCGCTACGGGCCAGTCGGGCCGATGCCGGTGTCGCCGGAAACTCCTGCTCCCACAGCCGGAGTCCCTGTACTGTCACGTCCACGCCCGCTCCCTCCGCCGTCTCCGGTCGCTGCCCCACGAACCGCGCGGTTTTTCCCGGCAGTTGGTGGTCGGACGGTGCCGCCCGCTCGCCCAAGACAACCGTGGTTGGCGACCGGGAGTAAGGTGTTGGCCTCTCCCAGCGGTTTAACCCGTTTAACGGGCAGTCAGGGGTCGTGATGGCGAAGGAAGTTCGGGTCAACGAGCGCCTGCAGCAGGCCATCGGGGAATCCCGGATGACGTACGACCGCCTGGCTCTGGAGCTGGGCATCGTCGCAGGTCGACACGGTGACGACGCCCGTCCGGGCAAGTCGTTGATCAGCCACTGGGTGCGCTACGGCGTGGTGCCGTCGGGGGACATGCCGTCCTACCTTGCCGCCGTGCTGTCCCGTCGGCTCGGACGGACCGTCACCCCGGCCGACCTCGGCCTGGCCGAAGAGGTGAGCGATCTTCGGGACTGGAGCTTGGATACGCTGAGCGTCCTGGCTGATCTCCGACGAATCGACGTGGACGACGTGGAAGTGGATCGCAGCACCGCCCTCCAGCTGATGGCCTACTCCGTCAGCGCGCTCGCACTTCCCACCGAGAGCTGGTGGGAGTCGATGGCGCGCACGGGCGGGGCACGCGGACGAGCCGGTGGTCGACGGGTCGGTGAAGCGGACGTCGAGGCGGTCCGCGACATGACCGGCCTGTTCTCCCAGGTCGACCAGCGACGCGGTGGCGGCCACGCCCGCACCGCCGTGGTGCAGTACCTCACCAGCGACGTCGCACGTTTCCTGAAGGGCACCTTCGCCTCGGAGCGGACGCGTCGGCAGATGTTCTCCGCAGCGGCCGAACTCGCCTACGTGGCGGGCTGGATGGCCTTCGACAGCGCCGACCACGCCGCAGCCCAGACCTACTTCGGGCAGGCGGTCCGGCTGGCGGCCGAAGCGGACGACCCGGCGATGGCCGGCCACGTCCTGCGGGCGATGGCCCACCAGGCGCTCGACCTCGGGCACCCGAAGCAGGCGCTCGACCTCGCCGCGGCGTCCATCAGCGGAGACCGGTACGCACTCGCCTGCCCGCGCGAACGCGCGCTGCTCGGAGTGATCCACGCCCGGGGCCTGGCGGCGACCGGACGGCACGCGGCCGCCACCGGCGCCCTGCTCCAGGCCCAGCGCGACCTCGCCGCCGCGGCGCCGGGCGACGACGAACCGGCCCGGGTGTTCTTCTTCGGCGAGGCGAGCCTGGCGCACGAGACCGCCTCCGCCCTGCGCGACACAGGCGATCTCACCGGTGCGGTGAAGGAGTTCCGGCACAGCGTCCAGACCCGCAAGGCCACCTCGTTCGCCCGGACGCACGCCGTCACCCTCGGCTACCTGGGCGCCGTTCACGTCCGGCTCAAGAACATCGAGGAAGCGTGCGCCGTCTGGTCGGACGCACTGGACGCGATGGAGCCCGTCCGGTCCGGGCGCACCCGGCAGACCGCGACGCACATGCGCACCGCCCTCTCGCCGTTCCGGCAGCGCGGCATCCGCAGCATCGACCGGGTCGACAGCCGGGCGGCCGCCTACCTGGAAGCCACCGCGTGAACCGACGTACCGTCACCACCTCGACCGCAGGAGGAGAACGATCATGACCGACCGCGAGGTGTTCGAAGTCGAGGCCCTCGGCCACGTGGTGGGCGGCCGCACCGAGCCCACCGACGACTTCTGGGGCGGCACCCGGGCGATCATCCGACTCGACGGCACCCGCTTCACCCCCGACGCCACCAAGGGACTGGAGGACTTCTCCCACCTGGAGGTCGTCTTCCGCTTCCACCTCACCGACCCCACCGACCTCAACCTCGGCGCCCGCCGCCCGCGCGACAACCCCGACTGGCCCGAGGTCGGCATCTTCGGCCACCGCAACATGCGCCGCCTGAACTGGCTCGGCGTCTCGCGCTGCCGACTCCTCGAGGTCGACGGCCTGGACCTCCACGTCGAGGACCTCGACGCCGTCGACGGCACCCCGATCCTGGACGTGAAGCCCTGGTTCGTCGACTTCGGCCCCCGCGGCGAGATCCACCAGGCGCAGTGGACCACCGACATGCTCGGCGACTACTTCGCCCCGGGCGGGGACGGCCGGGGCGCCGAGCAGTCGAGCGGGTAACCTCCCTCCGAGGAAGCCGGATCCGAAAGGAGACGTCCGAAGTGGCCTGCTGGGGGCCCCACTTCGGACGCCCCGGGTGAGCACCCCGGGCGGGGGCGCCCCGCTGGTTCAGCGCAGGAGGGCGAAGGCCAGGGCCGTGATGCTGCCGAGGGCGGTGCCGGCCAGGATCTGCGCGAGGGTGTGGGCTCTGAGGACCATGCGGGACCAGCCGATGGCCGCGGCGCCGAGCGCGGTGAGCAGCAGCCAGGGGCCGAGGGCGAGCACGAGGACCATGACGGTGCCGCCGGCGACGCTGTTGTGGAGGGAGATCTGCCACCCGGTGGTGACGAGGAGGGTGGAGACCAGCCCCACGAGCATCGCGACGACCAGCGCGGACACGTCGGCGGGGGCGCCGAGGGTGTGGAGCAGGGTGATGCCGGTGGCGACCGAGACCAGGCTGAGGGCCATGGGCAGGATGCGCTGGCGGCGGACGCGGATGTGCCTGTCGGTGAGGCCGCCGCGTTTCACCCCGAGCGCGATGATGCCGATCGGGATGACGCCGCAGAAGAGCGCGGCCAGCAGCCCCCAGCCGAGGCCGGACCATGAGCGCGTGCTGCGCCAGCCGATCAGCAGCAGGAGCGCGACGACCAGGTTGGCCGGGGCGAGGACGTCCGTGATGATCCGTGCGGCCTTCTGGCGGGGCGTGCTGTCGGCGAATGCGGGCAGGGTAGGCGGTTCGAACGTCACGGGGTGGCTCCGGCAAGGCGGTCGGGTCGTACGCGACGGCGTACGCGCGTGGTCTCCGGCCGCGCATCGGCGCGGCGCTCGCGCACAGCTTCTCAACAGTGAGCGGAAGACCGTGCGAAGGGGGGAAACCAAGGTCCGTCGTGACTGGTCAGGTGGCTGAACAGGGTGGATGAGTGCCCGCGGTGCGGCCTATGGTCCTGGTCCTGCCGCACACGGCGGACAGGCTGATGGGCCGCTGCCCACGTCGACCGGGGACGATACCGGCGCTCCAGAAGCACCAACTCCCGGACACCGTACCGGCCCTCCGAAGTGGCCGATTCCCCCAATGGGCAGCACCGGCAGCAGCAACACCACCGCTCCGGTGGTCGGCGAGAACCGCACGGCCGTCCCTGCCGCTGGAAGAAGCGCAGGTCAGAAGGCATTCGCCGAAGCCTCCCCGAAGATTCGGCCAAGCGTCCGGAAGCCCTCGACGCCTGGATCCTGGATCCTGGATCTTCTTTCCCTACGGGGCGGCAAGCGTTCAGGGCGGAGGTCGTCTCGGCGGGCCGGCTCGTCGGCGAGTACGTCGCCGCGTGCGAGCGGCGCCTGCCGAACGGCGTGCTCGGCCGCCTCGGCAAGAGCGTCAAGGGCCTGCTGGCCGAGGGCATCGACCCCGAGCACGTCCGGGCCGGGCTGCGGCGCTTCGCCGAGATCCAGGGCCACCTGTCCCGGCTGCCGAGCCTGGTCAACGACGCCATGAACGCCCGGAACGCTGGTTTGGTACGGCCGGGATTGCGCCCCAACCTGCCTGTTCGCCAGGCGTGGACCAACCCGGTCGACGCCGCCGCCTACGCCGAGGAGCTGTGATGCGCACCCACCGCGACCCGCGGACTCTCGCCGACGGCCCCTCCGTCCTCGACCGGATGGCCCGGATCCTCGCCGCCCGGGGCCTCGACCGCGCCCGAGTCGACGCTCTCCCGGACGAGCCGGAGCCGTTCTCGCCGGAGGCCGCGCTGTCCGCCGGGATGCCGCCCCGCTACCGCGACGCCGTCGCCGACCACCCGCTGGTCCTGGCCTGGACCCGGCAGGTCGCCGCCCAGGCCACCGCCCCGAGCACCGGAGCGCGCCGCCAGGTCACCTGCGGCCCCAGCCTGCTGATGGCCGGGGTGACCGGCGCGGGCAAGACCCACCATGCGTACGGAGCCCTCCGCGTCCTGGTGCGGGCCGGCCTCGGCGTGCGCTGGCGCGCGACCGCCGCCGCCGACCTCTACGCCGAACTCCGTCCCGGCACCACCACCGACGCCGAGCGGGTGCTCGCCGCCTACAGCCGGGTGCCGCTGCTGCTCCTCGACGACCTCGGCGCCGCCAAGGCCAGCGAGTTCGTCGAGGAGCAGACCTACCGGCTGATCAACCACCGCTACAACGCGGTGCTCCCGACCCTCATCACGACGAACCTGCAGATCAGGGACCTCAAGGCGTACCTCGGCGACCGCTTCACCTCCCGCCTCGCCGAAATGACCACCCGGGTCGAGTTCGAACCCGTCGACCGCAGATGCCACCAGCGCGCCGCCTGAACAACCGCCGCGCTGCCCCATCCCGGTGGTCACCGGTGCTCTCGGATCCAGTCAGCGGACCGCCCTCCCGGTCAGTGGCGGCCTGGTCAGTGACCGATCGGCCGAGGTTGCCCTGGTGACCGGCTCGCCGGTCAACCCAGTCACCGAGCTGCCGGTCACTGACCGGGCGGCTGACCAGGACACCGAGGAACTGCTGGAGATCGCCAGGCAGACGGTCAAGGAGGCGGACAACACGCGGTCGCGACCGCGATCCGCGGTCAGCAGATCCCGCTGTCCAGCGACACCCTGACCGAGCTGATGGCCCAGTTCCGCGAACAGCAGCGCAAGAACCAGCTCGTCGACGCCGACCGACACCGACCGGCCGGGGCCGACCGAGGAGGTCACTCCGGCCGGTCACCCACCCGCCACCCCACCACCGAAGTGGAGCACCGTCATGCGCACCACCCCCGCCACCTGGACCGAGGTAGACGCCTGGCTGGCTGTCCTGCACCAGCACGGCCACCTCCACCGCGCCGAAACCGCCGCCGACGGCACCCGCACCGTCCAACGAGGCCGGCACTCCCGGCCCTGGACCCTCCACCACCCGGTCCTGACCCTCGACTGGATCGAGGACCTCGTCCGCGACCTCGAGCAGCGCAACGCGGAGACCCGTCGATGACCGGCACCCGCCCGGAGCCGACCACCCCGCGACCGGACGTAGACCCCAATCAGGCCCCTGGCGGAGCAAGTTGTGGGGTAAGGAGTCCTTACCCCGCCCCCACCCCACGGGGGCGGGAGCACCCCGGGGGGGGGGGGGGGGGGGGGGGGGGGGGCGCCCCCCCGCCGGGGGGGGGCGGGGCGGGGGGGGGCGGGGGGGTGGGGGGGT
>NZ_JBIAVO010000007.1:0-32748 GCF_042894345.1 Kitasatospora sp. NPDC001540 | reverse complement strand
CCCCGGGGGGGCGATTGTTGTGGGGTATGTCGCCCCCCCCCCCCCCCCCCCCCGGGGGGGGGGCCCCCCCCCGGGGGGGGCCCCCCCCCGGGGGCCCCCCCCCCGACCGGGGAGTCGGCCCGGGGTGCCGACGAAGAAGGAGGAGGAGCAGATCGAGTCGACCGCCGAAGCCGTCCGCGCCACCACCCGCCGCCGACGGCGCCAGCCCGTCGTGCGTACCAACCGCGTCTGCCCCCGCTTCAGCGACCCCGAGTGGTCCCTCCTCCAGCACGCCGCCCGGCAGGCCAGCCTCGCCCCCGGCGGCTACACCGCCGCCGTGCTCGCCGCCGCCGCGAGCAGCGATCCGAACGCCGCCGTCGCCGACTACCGGCGCGGCATCCAGGAACTCATGGAGTCCAACCGCCAACTCGCAGGCATCGGCAACAACTTGAACCAGGCCGCCCACTTCCTCGACGCCGGTGGCCAGGTCGCCGCCGACCTCCGCCAGCTCCTGCAGCGCATCGAAGCCTCCATCAGCGCGGTCGACGACGCCATCGCCTGGATGGTCCGCCGGTGATCCCCAAGATCCGCACCGGCACCGGCAGCACCTACGGCCTCATCCACTACCTCTTCGAGCCAGGCAAGCACGACGAGCACACCGACCAGTACGTCGTGGCCAGCTGGAACGGCTTCGCCCCCGACCCCGGCCGCAACCCCCACCACACCCTCGCCCAACTCGCCAACCGGCTCGACCAACCCGTCAAGGCCATCGGCGACCGCGCCTCCGCCACCACCATCTGGCACTGCTCGGTGCGTACCGAACCCGGTGCCCGCTGCATCGTCCGCGCCACCGGCATCACCCCCGACGGCGACACCACCGCCTGCCGCTGGGTCGCCGTCCGCCACGCCGACGACCACATCCACATCGCCACCACCCTCGTGCGCCAGGACGGCCGTCTCGCTGGCCTCTCCTTCGACCGCCGCAAGACCCAGGCCGAAGCCCGCCACATCGAACAGGACTACGGCCCGCGCCAGCTCACCCCCGGCGACGGCACCGCCGCCAAGAACCCTGCGCCCACGGGGAGCAGAAAAGCAACAGCACCTTCGGTTGCTTTCCGGAGGGGGCATCCCCCGCAGGCGCAGGGAGCAGAGGCCGATGGCCGCGAACGAGTAGCGGACAAAGGGGCCATCCTCGCGGACGCGGGGAGCAGGCCGCCCGGCGGCCACGGTGCGCGAGGGTCGCGGGACCATCCCCGCGCGGGCGGGGAGCAGATCACCCGGCTCACCCCCGCAGAGCAGGAGGTGGGACCATCCCCGCGCGGGCGGGGAGCAGCTTGTTGACCTGCGGTGTTATGTGCCGGTGGGCCGGGAATCCGCAAGCTTCATGAATTCGGACATTAGGGATATCAAGTCACTTCCTTTCCTGGCCGTGCTGGCAGTCCTTCAGCGCGTTGGCGAGGCAGGGTTCCATGGTCGCCTGGTTCTGTACCGGGTGGCTGGGGTCGGTGGCTGACTGTTGTTCGGTGGTGCTGTGGAGGTGTCAAGGAGCGCGGCGGTGCGGGCGTATGCTCCCACGGCCCTCCGACACCCAAGCCGCCGTCTTCCGGTCTGGAGCGGGGTAGAGCTCCTTCCAAAGTCGGCCACATGATGGTCGGGCCCATTCCCGCGTAGGCGGGGAGCAGCCGAGCCACGTCGCGCGCTGCGTTCCACCGCCGGGGCCATCCCTGCGGGCGCGGGGAGCAGGACGACGCCCGCAACACCGGCACCTATCAGGCGGGGTCGTCCCCGCGGGCGCGGGGAACAGTCGGACGCCGTGCGTGACGAGACCCCGGGCGAGGGACCATCTCCGCAGGCGCAGGGAGCAGTTGTTCTCGCTGGCGTTCTCCGCCGAGCAGGGGGCCATCCCCGTGCAGGCGGGGAGCAGTTCCGGCCCGCTGAGGCCGGCCTGCTGCAAGGGGGGACCATCCTCGCGCGGGCAGAGAGCAGGGCATGGTCGGCCCCGTCACCTGGTCGCGCCTGGGACCATCCCCGCGCTGGCGAGGAGCAGTACAGCCCGCCCGCGTAGTCCCCGCCGGTCTTGGGACCATCCCCGCGGGCGCGGGGAGCAGGTCCGTGTTCCGCGCAATCCGGAGGGTGCTCCGGGGCCATCCCGCAGGCGCGGGAGCAGTGGAAGCTAGAACGCACGCTCACAGTAATGAGATCCAGCCCCACGAGGAGGGTCCTTGGGGTGGTCAGGTGTGTTCGAAGCCGTGACTTTGGAGTGCGCGGTCCAGGAACCAGAAGGTTCTACTGATTGCGTGACGAGGGAAGGTGGTTGCGTAAGGGGCAGCGGCGGCCGGGACGGAATCGCAGCCGTCCTCGACAAGGACCAAGACACGGTCGAAGCCACGATGGCCTTGGAAGAGGCCGATTTCGTGGATGACGTTCTGACGGGCGACCATGTGGCCGTCGCCGGTGGCGTCTTCGGCGGTGAGCACGCAGACCGCGAAGCTGCATCGCTGCAGGTAGTCGCTGAGGGCCTCGGTGGCCGGGCGGCTGCCCCAGGAGTCGGACTCGAAAGAGTAGACAGGGACGCCGAAGCGCTGTTCGACGAACGTTTTGACCGCCAGCCATTCGGGGCTGCGTCCGTGGGCGATGAAGACACCGGCAGGACGGGCAGCAGTGCGTCGCGCGGCGTCCAAGGTCCTGATGAAGTCGCGTGTGAAATCGGCGAGTTGGGCGTGTCCGTGACTGCCGACGTAGCGCAGTTTATGCCGGGCCAGAGTCATGCCGAGCAGGCAGCCGAGTTCGATCTGGAGCCGATCTCCGGCCAGTACTGCGAGCAGGCCGGCGGCGAAGACGTCTCCGGCGCCGGTGGCGTCCTCGATCTGGTCGTCGGAGAGGACGACCTGAGGGTAGAACTCGTCGAGGGCCTTGGCGTTTTCGCGGCGCCACGCATGGATTCCGGTGCGGCGTTTGACGATGACGAGACCGTGTTCGCTGGCGAGCCGCTCCAAGAGGCGCGAGGCGACGTCCTGGTCGGTGTCGTTGTCGGTGCGGTACCCGAGTTCGTGGAACTCTCGGTGGTTGAGAAGCAGGTAGTCGGCCAACGCGATGATCGCGTCGACCTCGGGGGTGGGTTCGGTGCTCCAGACGTGACCGGGGTCCAGGCTGATACGGGTGGCGGGGTTGGCCTGCTTGACGGCTTTCAGGAGGGAGAGGAGTTGACCAGGTGTGCGGTCGTCGAGGAAGGAGGTGACGTGGACGACGCGGGCTGTGGCGAGGTAGGCGACGACTTGGGAGAAGGAGGCTTCCAGGTGGTCGGCCATCGCCGTGTTTGCGCCCGCATGGGTGAGCAGTGTGCGCTCGCCGTCCTCGGTATAGGAGAAGCAGACACCGCACAGGTGTTCGTCGTCACGGAAGACAAAGGGATGGTCGACGCCCAGAGCCTGGAGTTGTTGGACAGCGGACAGGCCAGGGCCTGGGACACGGCCGGCAACGCCGACGTAGCCCAGGCGCAAGTCGAGTTGGAGTTGGGCGAGAGTGTTGATCGCGTTGAACGCGGATCCCCCGAGAGAAGTCTGCAGCCCTGACGCGTTGGCTGCTTCCAGTGCCGCGTAGACCGTGGCCTCGTCTACCGCCGCCTCGGTGCCCCACTCAGGTGCGGGGCGGCCATTGTCCAGCAGTTCGGCGATGCGGGTGCTGAGCGGCGCGAGGCGATCCGCTCCTGTGCCGCGCTCCGAGTGGGTGATGTAGTCGAGGTTGAGGGCACCGATCCCGACCACGTCCAAGGCGAAGTCCACCCGGGGAGCCGACGGCGTCCCCTCATCCAGTTCAGCGTTCATGCCAGCTGCCTCCTTGGGGCAGGAGTCCTTCTCTGACCAGCATTCTTTCCAACTCCATGAAAGTGCTGTCGATTCGTCCGGGGGCGAAATCCATACGGATCAAGCCCGCGTTGTTCGAGAACGGCTCACAGCCTTCCTCGGCCAGGATCGCCACGCGCCCGAACCCGTAGTAGCCCTGGAAGATGCCCACTTGATGAACAGTGTCCTCACTGGCCCGCCGCCATCAGCCGTGAGGCCGACAAAACCGACACAGCGAAGCCGCAGCGGATCAGCTGCTCCCACAACAGCTGCGGGAAATCCGTGTCGAACGGACGGCTGCGGTCCAGGGTGTACACCGTGAGGTGGCAGTCCTCCTTGAGGAACCGGCGCAGTACCTCCCACTGCGTACCGCCGTCATGGGCCACCAACACGGCATCGGGCCGGGCCCCCGGGCCGGTGAGCGTCTCCGTGGATTGCAGGAACCCGTCGCGGCCCAGCGCTGGCAGGGCGGACGCGGGCAGGTCACGGTGAGCGATCCGGTACCGGGACAGGCTCAGTCCGAGGAACGACCCCAGCTCGACCTGCAGCCGCTTGGAGGCCAGGGCCGCGAGGACAGACGCGGCGAATACATCGCCAGCGCCTGTCGCATCCTCGATCGCCGTCTCCCGCACCGGCCGACGCAGATGAAAACGCTGTGCGAGAACCCCCGCCGGAGAGGACCGGAACACCTCGATCGAGTCGTAGCGCTTGGTGGCGAACACCGTGCAGCCTGGTGCGCAACGGGCCAGGACCCGACGTGAGAGAACCTCGTCCGACTCGCCGAGCGCGTATCCACCCAACGCCTTGAACTCCCGGTGATTGACGAACAGCAGGTCGCTGATGGCCAAGATCCCGTCAATCGCAGCACTGCTGTGCGCGGCCCAGTTGAAGCCGGGATCGAAACTGATCCGCAGAGCGGGATTGAGGCTGCGCGCCCGGGTGAGGACCTCAAGCATAATCGGAGGCGTCGTATCGTCCAGGAACGAGGTGACGTGGACGATCCGGGCGCCAGCCAGATAAGTGGAGATCGCCTCGCCGTTGGTTCGCAGGTGCTCGGCCATCGCGAAGTTCGCACCGGGGTGGGTGAGCATCACCCGCTCCACATCGTCCAAGTAAGACAGGCAGATCCCGCATAACTGGCCGGGCCTGCGCGCCACCCAGCGGCGGTCGATCCCCAGCAAGTCCATCTGCCTGACGAACGACAGCCCCGCCGTCTCGATCCGGCCCACCACGCCCACATAGCCCAGCCGAAGACCTAACCGCATCTGGGCGAGTGTGAACACGGTCAACCAAGCCGAACCGCCGAGCGAGGCGTCTAGTGACGACGTACCCAGACGCTCAATCACCTTCGTGATGGTGTGCTGATCGACCGGCCCCTCAGTGTTCCACTCGAACCGCGCTGTCGACTCAGATACCTGCTCCGCTGTTCGAGCGGACAGCCGCGATGCGCTCGCGATGTAGTCCACGTTTAACGCCCCAAACCCGACGATCTCAGGAGAACGACTGCCGGTTGAGCGTCTCTCACCGTCCATGGCACCCCCAGCCAGACCCAGCGAAGTCCTTCATGAGGGCATACCCCTCTTCACGTCTGTTCACCGCGCAGGGGCAGGCGGGTAAGCGAGTCGTTCTCTGCAGGGCAAGGAGATTCACAGTCAACGCTATTTGTCCTGACCGTAGTGCGCGCCAAGGATCCTGGCTTGACCTTCACAGGCGCGGCCAGCAGGCGCAGGCCGGCGTTAGCGTCTCGGAATACCGGACCGGTTTGGGACCTGGGGCCACCCCCGCGTGTGCGGGAAGCAGCGGACCTCACCCCTACGGACCGGGCGTCTCCACGAGGCCATCCCCGCGCGTGCGGGGAGCAGCCGGACAGCGACGTGGACGCGGAGGACATCGCGGGGCCATCCCCGCGTGTGCGGGGAGCAGCTTGTTGACCTGCGGTGTTATGAGTTGATAGCCGGCGAATCCGCCAACTTCAGGAATTTGGACATTGGCGACATAGTGTCACTCTCCCTTCCTTCTGGCGGGTTGGGGCCTCCAGGGTGCGGACGGGGTCGGACTTGTGGCTACCTGGTTCCGCGTTTGACGGCCGGCGCGTACCACGGCGGCGGTCGGTTGTTATCGGTATGTGCTGTGGAGGTGTCAAGGAGCGAGGTGGTGCGGGTGAATACTTCCACACCTCTCCGACATGAGAACTCGCGCAGATAGGTGGGATCGCGGGGCGGGATGAGCCCGGGCTGGCGGGGCGGGATTGTCATATCGCCGACTGGGCGAGGCGGAGCAGGCCGGTGCGCATCCGCTGTTCGCCGAGCTCCGGCAGGAGTGCGGCGACGTGATCGGCTGCCAGGGTGGCGAGCAGGGCGTGGGCGGCGTGGTCGGGGTCGGGTGCGGTGGCGAGCAGGATCGTCAGGTGGCGATGCCAGAACCGGTAGGCCCCGATCCTGTATCGGGCTCCGGGCGTTGCGGTCTCTGACATCCGGACCAGCGCCAGATGCTGCAGCAGGTAGTCGAAGTAGGCGTTGAGGAAGGCGGTCAGGCGCTCGTCGGCCGGAGCCCCGGGGCCGAGCGGGGGCGGCCCGGACAGGACCGCTTCCTGCAGCACGCGTTCGCGGGCGTCCAGTAGTGCGGCGGCCAGCCCCGACTTGTCGCCGAACCGGCGGAACAAGGTGCCCTTGCCGACGCCGGCGGCTGCGGCCACCTGGTCCATGGAGACCGTCTCGACGCCCTGCTCGGCGAAGAGCCGGGCGGCCGCCTCCAAAACCGCAGCCCGGTTGCGGGCTGCGTCCGCGCGCTCCTTGGGCGGCGGTGTCCGCAGCAGTTCCAGGGGCATTGCCGAACCGGACCGCAGTCCGTTACTGTCATGAGTCATAACAGGACTGTAGTCCGATTCCCTTGGAGGCAGTGACATGACCGCACTCATCACCCGCGACGAACTGGCAACAGCGATCGAGACCGGCGCCGTGACCGTCGTCGACACGCTCGGCGGCGAGTACTACGCCCAGCAGCACCTGCCCGGCGCCCTGGCACTGGTCCCGACCGATGTCGACACCCAGGCGTCCACCGTGCTTCCCGACCGCGATGCCGCGATCGTCACCTACTGCTCCAACCCGGCGTGCTCCAACAGCGGACAGGTCGCCGACCGACTCACCAACCTCGGCTACACCAACGTCCGCAAGTACCGCGAGGGCATCCAGGACTGGGTCGAGGCCGGCCTCCCCACCGAAACCGCCTGACCTCGGCCCCCAGGGCGAAGACTCCGCACGGAGTCTTCGCCCTTCCCACACCCGTGCGCAGCCCGCACGCGACGGACCCCTCGGCCGTCAGGCAGACAAGCCCGCACGGGCACGGAGCCGGCCCAACGCACCGGCCTCCAGCATGGGGCCGCAGCACTCGATGAACACTTGGACGGCCCGTGCCCGTATCGCCATCCTGGCTGGCCAAACCGCTGGGGGAGTAATTCTCAGCACTGATCCCACAGCGGCCGGCCTCCCCCCGGACCATCCCCTGCGCTGCCATCGCCCTCGCATCAGTGACCGGAGCGTCTTCGACAAACCGCTCCAGGTCCTTCGGTTCGGCTGCTCCTGCGAAGCGATCGCCAACACGCCGTACTTGGCCCTCAGGGACAATCCATAGCCGTCCCCTGGAACCAGTCGGCCCTGTTCGAGTCGTGATGGTGAGACGTGCTGCTCAGGTCGAAGGCACCAACCACTTCTCGAACACCCCCGCGGGGACGGGGAGCAGGCGTTCCCCGTTAGGAGCTGTCCGGCCGATCATGTGACTGTCTAGGCTGGCCTTCTTCTGGAAGGGGTGGCTGTGACGGTGATGGCTCGTGCAACGGCCGTTGCGTTGGTACAGAAGATCATGGATGCGGACTATGCCGACGATGCTGAGGCGTACGGCGCACTGGAGGCGCTGGGCAGGGCCCTTGACTGTCCGACCGGCTACGTAAGCGACTTGGTCTTCTGGCCCGAGGGGCGGGAGTTGACAGCTGCCGAGGTCGTCGATCAGGCTCTGGAGTACCGGCCCTTCGCCCTGTGAGAAGGCTTCAAGCCCGCAGTCAGATGACCAGAGTGGCCGCGGTGACGGTGCCGAGGAACACGTAGCCGCGCTTGTCATAGCAAGTCGCGACGGCGCGGGAGTTCTTCAGCTTGTTGACAGGAGCAGATGCCGAGCACCACGGGGATGCGCTCGGTGGAGGGACCATCCCCGCGGGCGCGGGAAGCAGCCTGAGTTCGACTGCGCCGGGACCCGCTACACGGAGCCATCCCTGCGCGGTCGGGGAGCAGTGCCGGTCCGGCTTGACGGGCCGCATGTTGTCGGGACCATCCCCGCGCCCGCGGGGGGCTTCTGCTGACGCTCGCTCACCAGCCCCCAGCCCTCTGCTCTCTGCGTCTGCGGGGGAGGGCCACGAAGGTCTGGATGTCTTCGCCGCAGGTCAGCTAGGGTGCCAGAGTGTTCCGCCGGTCTGGCTCGGTGACAACTCTTCCGTCATGAAGTGCGTCATCGAGCGGCTGTACTCCTGTTCCTCGGTCCTCAACGAGCACGGCCAGTACGCCTACTACGGTCGGGTCGGGGGCTGTCTGATCACCGGGAACGAGGACGGCGCCAAGCACTGCGCGATGAACGTGCTCTACGGCCTCCAGCACCTGGGGTACACGATCCCGCCGCAGGCCGACGCGGGCTGGGTCGGTCCGGCCGGCCCCGGGCCCTCCTGCCTTGACGAGGGCTCCGGCGGCCCCGAGAACGACTTCACCAACCGCAACACCACCTTCATGACCTGGAACCAGCTCCACCTGGCCCGCCTGCTCAAGGACGCGGGCGGCATTCCGGCCCACGGCAACCAGCGCTCCGCGTGGGACGCGGGCTGCCGCTTCGACTTCGAGAGCCCCGAGCACCGGTAGGGCTCCTCGTCGGACCTGGTGGTTCCGGCCGGTGTCGCGCGGTCCGGGTCCTGAACGCACGCGCACCGACCGTCCCGGAGCGCCGGGACCCACGACGTGCTCGCCCGCCGGTTCGGCGTCGACCGCTCCACCGTCACCCGCGCGATCGGCGGGATCCGTCCGCTGCCGGTCGCGCGCGGCTGCCGCCCTCGCCGGGGCCCCGGCCGCTCCCTGGTCGCTGCGGGGGGGCGGCGGGCCCGCCGCCGGGTCAGTCGGGGGCGCGGGTCAGCCAGGCGCCGACGGTCGGCAGTGCCGCGGGGCCGCTGTCGGTGGTCACGGTGGCGGCGAGGTCGGCGATGGTGACGGCGGCCAGGGAGGCGCGCCAGGCGGCGTCGGCGGCGCCCATCACCCGGGCGATGGGGCACGGGCCGGTGCACTGTTCGGGCGGGGTGCCCAGCGGGCCGCGTTGGCGGATCTCGGTGCAGGTGAAGGCGGGGTTCGCCCCGTCGACGGCCTGGACCACGTCCAGCACGGTGATCTCGGCGGGCTCCCTGGTGAGGACGTAGCCGCCGGTCTTGCCCTGCACCGAATGGACCAGGCCGGCGCGGGACAGCGCCTGCAGCTGCTTGGCCAGGTAGCTGGGCGACACGTCGTGCAGGGTGGCCAGCCGGGCGGCCGGGACCGGGTCCGCGGCCGCGGTCAGCACCACGCAGCAGTGCAGCGCCCACTCGACGCCACCCGACAGTTTCATTCCGCCTCCGTTTGACTCGGACAGAGGATATCCGAGTATATTCTCGGATAGAAGTTGTCCGAGTTTGGGTCGTGCGTCCGCGCCCGGCCCGCGAAGGAAGGCACCCCATGAAGATCACCGTCATCGGCACCGGCCTGATCGGATCCCAGCTCGCCGACGAGCTCACCGCCCGCGGCCACCAGGTGACGACCGCCTCGCTCTCCTCCGGCGTCGACCTGCTCACCGGCGCCGGCCTCGACCAGGCCCTCGCCGGCGCGGAGGTGGCCGTCAACGTCACCAACTCGCCCACCTTCGACGAGCAGTCGATCGCGTTCTTCCGCACCACGGTCGGCAACCTGCTGGCCGCGGGCGAGCGGGCGGGCGTGCGCCACCAGGTCGCGCTCTCCATCGTCGGCGTCGACCTCGTCCCCCAACTCGACTACTACCGCGCCAAGACGCTCCAGGAGGAACTGCTGCGCGGCGGCCCGACGCCCTACTCGATCGTGCGCGCCACCCAGTTCTTCGAGTTCATGGAGCCGACCATGTCCTGGACCTCGGACGAGGAGGCCGTGCGCCTGCCCGCCACGCCGATCCAGCCGATCGCCAGCGCCGACGTCGTCGCCGCCCTCGCCGACGTGGCCACCGGCGCGCCGCTCGACGGGACCCTGGACGTCGCCGGGCCCGACCGGTTCACGCTCGACGAGATCGGCCGCCTCACCCTGGCCGCCCGCGGCGACCGCCGCCCCGTCCTCGTCGACGACCGGGCCGGCCTGTTCGCCGCCGTCCCCGGCGACGCCCTCACCCCCGGCCCCGGCGCCCGCCTGGCCCCCACCCGCTACCGGGACTGGCTCGCGACAGCCCGCTGACCGTGACCGTGGGCCGGACGGCGTTCGTACGGACGGCGTTCGTACGGGGGCGTTCGTACGGGGGGCGTCCGTCAGTCGGGGCGCGGGGGGTCGACGGAGGGCGGCCAGGGGCCGTCGGCCTCGCCCGGGGCGAGACGGTTCACCACTTCGGCGAGGGCGATGCACGCCTGCTCGATGGTGACGAGGGTGTTCTCGCGTTCGGTGGTGACGGCGGCGAGCAGCAGTCCGGTCAGGGCGGCGACGCCGTTGAGGGCCTGCAACTGGACCATCACGGCGAGCAGGCTGTGGTCGGCGAACGGGCCGACGCGATCGACGGCGGCGGGAACGGCGAAGACGGACACCACCAGGACGCACGGCGCGGCGCCGAGCAACTGGAAGCGCAGCGCCCCCCACATCACCACCGGCAGGACCAGGAAGAGCAGGGAGAGCGGGCTGCGGGTCGCCGTGAGCACGGTGACGGCGGTGACCGCCAGCAGGCCGAGGGCCTCCGCCCAGCGGCGCAGCGGCACGTCGCGGGGCATCCGGGCGGCGCGCACCGCCAGCAGCAGCGGGGTGACCACCAGCACGCCCATCGCGTCCCCCGTCCACCACGCCGTCCAGGCGGGCCAGAACTGGTGCGGGGCCAGCGCGCCCTCGGACACCAGGAGCAGGCAGGCGGCGCTCGCACTGATCAGCGTGGACGCGAGCGCCCCCAGGAAGACCAGCGCCACACCGTCCCGCAGCCGGTCGAGCTCGACCCGGAAGCCCACCCGGGACAGCAGCAGGACGGCCACCACCGGGGCGAGCGTGTTGCCCGCCGCGATGCCGAAGGAGGCGGGGGTGATCGCTCCGAACCCCGCGATGACCATCAGGGCGCCGAGCGCGATCCCGGGCCACACGCGCAGGCCGAGCAGCAGCAGGCCGGCCACGGCGACGCCGGTCGGCGGCCACAGCGGGGTGACGTGGACGCCGCCCACGACGACCTGCGTCAGCAGGCCGAGCCGGCCTCCCGCCCAGTACACGAGCGCGACGCCGATGATCGACAAGCCGGCCACCGCGGTCTCTCCGGCCTTCGCGTTGCGCAGCACAGCAGCCATCTCATCGCACGCCGCCGCCCGGTCCCGGCCGTGACACGCCCGGAGGGTCGGCCGGGACGGTCGGGTCCGTCGCGGTCACCCACCGCCGCCGGGCGCCGTCACGGTCCGCCGTGGCAGAGCACCAGGACGGCGGCGTCGTCCTGGTGCCCGGTGAGGTCGGCGACCTCCAGCACCCGGCCGGCCAGCTCCCCGGGCCCGGCATCCACCCCCGCGCGCACCCGCCGCAGGACGTGCTCCAGCCCGGTGTCGAGCGGGAACGCGGGCCCTTCCACCACGCCGTCGGTCACCAGGACGACCGCTTCCGTTCCCGACAGGCGCCGCCGCGTCACCGGGTATACCTCGCCGGGTTCGATGCCGAGCGGCAGCCCCACCTCGTCGGCGTTCTCGGTGTCCTCGATCCCGGACCGGCCGTCGGCGGCGGCCCAGATCGCCGGGACGTGGCCGGCCCGGGCGACGGACAGTTCGTGGGTGGCGGGGTCGAAGCGCAGGAAGCAGCAGGTGGCGAAGAGGCCGTCGGGCAGGGACAGCAGCAGTTCGTTCGTCCGGGCCAGCACCTCGCCGGGGTCGCTCGTCGCGCTGGCCAGCGCCCGCAGGCCGATCCGGACCTGGCCCATGAACACGGCCGCCTCGACGTCGTGGCCCTGCACGTCGCCGATGGTCAGCCCGAGCGTCCCGTCCGGCAGCCGGAAGCCGTCGTACCAGTCGCCGCCGATGTCCAGGCCGTGGCGCGCGGGCGCGTACCGGGCGGCGGTCCGCAGCCCGGGCAGGCTCGGCAGCGCGGCCGGGAGCAGCTCGCGCTGCAGCGCCATGGCGAGTTCGACCCGGGCCCGCTGCCGCTCGGCATGTTCCAGCGCCCGGGCGGTGAGCTCGCCGAGCTTGCCCAGCAGCTCGTGCGCGTCGGCGGGGTGCGACGGGGGACGGCGACGGCTCACGGGCGGCTCCAGCACGGCCTCGACTGGCGGGCGGCGGACGGCTGTCCTGCCACCGCGTGCATCCATTGTCCCTTCACCCGATCGGACCCGCCCCCGCGGTCGCCGGTGCCTGCGGTGGGGGCGGTGCGGGGAGGCGGCGCAGGCCGCGCGCGGGGGGGGGGGGGGCGGGCGTCCGGGAGACCCCGGGGATCGCCGACGTGATCGAACGGCTGCGCCCGGCGGGCCGTGGCGCCGTCCTCGGCACCGCTTCCTGCCGACGCCCGCGCCGTGGCCGCCATCCGCACGGGCAGCCGCAGCGACGCCGACCTCGTGGCCGCCCCGCACACCCACGTCCTCGACGACGTCACCCAACCGCCCGGCCTCCTCGAGAACCTCGAAACGAACACCGCGCCGCGACCCGCCCCATGACGGGAGGGGACGGCGGCACGCAGGTCCCGCCGGTCCGGCTCGGCGACGACTCCTCCGTCGTGCGGCGCGCCATCGAGCGGCGGACCCCAGAAAAGTGGGGTTCCGGTCCGGGCCCCGCAGGCCGAGGCTGGCCTCATGGACACCATCGAACGGAACAAGCAGACAGTGACCGCGTTCATCGACGCGCTGTTCACCCGGGGTGACCCGTCGGCCGTCGACACCTACCTCACGGAGGACTTCGTCAACCACGACCCGCCCCTCGGCGTCGGCACGGGCCGGGAGGGCATGCGCGCCGCAGCGGCGGCCTTCCGGCAGGCGTGCCCCGACTGGCACTCCGACCTCGAGCGCCTGGTCGGCGAGGGCGACGTGGTGGTGGAACTCTTCACCGCCTCCGGCACCCGGTACGGCGAGGTGATGGGCGTTCCCGGTGACGGCCGCCCGCTGGTGCTCAAGGGCATCAACGTCTTCCGGCTGCGGGACGGCCGGATCGCCGAACGCTGGGGCCGACTGGACGAGTTGGGCCTGCTGAGCCAGCTCGGGCTCGTGCCGGAGCGGGCAGCGGCGTAGCGTGAGTGCCATGGCCGCCACCCTGCGGGAGCGACACGTCGAGCGGCTGATCGACAGCTGCTACGCCGACCTGGACGTACCGGCCCTGACCTCCGAGGTGCTGCGCCGCCTGCCCGGCATCCTGCCGGTGGAGGCCGCGTTCTTCGCCTCGGTGGACCCGGAGACCCTGCTCTTCACCTCGGCCGTGGCCCAGGACCCGCTGGCCGCCGCCACTCCGCTCTTCCTGGACAACGAGTACGGCCGCGCGGACGTCAACAAGTTCGCCGCGCTGGCCCGGAGCCCGGAGCCGGTGACGTCGCTGGACCGGGCGACCCGGGGCGAGCGCTCCGCCAGCGCCCGCTACCGCGAGATCATGGCGGGCCTGGGACTCGGCGACGAGCTCCGGGCCGCCCTGGTCGTCGGGCACGCGTGCTGGGGCGTGCTCTGCCTGCACAGGGCGGACGCACGAGCCGGCTTCTCCGGCACGGATCTGGACCTCCTGCGCAGGCTCGCCCCGCACCTGGCCGAAGGCCTGCGCCGGGACGTCGTGCACCGCGCGCTGACCGGCGACGGGGCCGCGGCCGCGGGCGGCCCCGGCATGATGGTGCTCGACCAGGGGTTCTCGCTGGTCTCGATCAGCCCGGACGCCGAACGGTGGCTGGCCCGGATCGGAGGGCCGCGGGTCCAGGGTCTGCCGCTGCCGGTCCACTCGGCGGCCGTCCAGCTGGCCCGGACGCCCGACGCGTCCCCGGAGGCCGCGCCCCGGCCCGGCTCGGTCAGACTGCGCACCCTCGACGGGCAGTGGCTGGCCCTGCACGCCACCCGTCTGCGGGGGCGGGCGGAGGACCGGATCGGGGTGGTGGTCGAGCCCGCGCCCGCCGCCGAGGTCGGCTCCCTGCTGCTGGCCGCCCACGGCCTCACCCCGGCCCAGGGCCGGGTCACCGCCCTGGTGCTGCAGGGGTGCTCCACCCGGGAGATCGTGGCCCGGCTGCACATCTCCGGGTACACCGTGCAGGAGCACCTCACGGCGGTGTTCGCCCGGCTCGGGGTGAGCAGCCGTCGGGAACTGATCGCCGCGGTGCTCGCCCCGCAGGGCCGCCCCGGTCGGTGAGGGCGCCCCGGGTCAACCGGTCGGGTCTCCGGTCCGGTGCTCGGTCGGGAGCAGGACGGGGACGGGTGCGCGGCGCAGGACGGTCGCGTCGGTGGGTGCGGCGCTGTCGTCGGGTCGGAGTTCGACGGCGCGGCGGAGGGGTTCCATGCGGCGGGGGAGGGGGTGCCAGCCGGGTTGGCCGGCCATGTCGGTGTTGAGGTCGTGGACGGCGCGGGCGTAGGCGCGGGCGAGGCCGCGGAAGTGGAGGGGGAGGCCGGGGCGGGGGTGGCCGCTGGGGGCGATGCTGACCCACAGGGCGTCGGTGGTCTGGTTGTCGGGGCCGGGGGGCCTGGTGGGGTCGCGGAGGGTGAGGTGGGCGCGGGCGGTGAGCCAGTGGCGCAGGGCGGCGCGGGTGGTGGGGGAGAGGGCGATGGTCTCGGTGGTGGGCGGGGTGCGGGGGTCGCGGTGCTGGGGGAGGCGGGTGAGGCGGACGGTGCCGTGGTGGAGGTCGACGTCGTGGGTGCGCAGGGCGCAGAGTTCTCCGGCGCGGCAGCCGGTGTCCAGGACGGTGGCGATGACGGCGAGGATGCGGGTGCGGGCGTCGCTCTGGCCGGGGCGGGTGGCGCTCTCCAGGTGGCCCAGCAGGATGCTGCGGGGGCGGGCGGTGACGGTCTCCCGGAGTTCGACGGCGGGCCGCTCGCGGTCGGGGAGGGTGAGGGGCAGGCCCGCCTCGGTGGTGAGGATGCGCAGGCAGTCCTCGCGCACGCGCATGGACGCGGGGGAGGGCTGGTCGGGTCGGGCGGCGGGTTTGCGGCGCAGCAGGCCCCGTTCGGCGGCGGTGAGGTAGGCGGCGAGGGTGGCGGGGGCCAGGAGCGCGGGGAGGGAGGCGGCGGCGGTCGGCGGGATCGCGCCGCGTTCCAGGGCGGTGCGCAACTCCCCGGCGATCCAGCGCAGTTGCTTGGCGCGGGAGAGGCCGGTGGGCGGCTGGCAGAGGTGCTCGACCAGGGCGTCCAGCGCCTGGAGGGAGGGTGCCGCTGCCGTCGGGGTGTCCGCCATGGGGCCACCCTAGGCCCTGCCCAGCGCCGGGGCGGACAGGTCCCCGGGCGGGCGGCTCCCAGCAGCCTCCTAGAAGTATGCATGTATGAATAACTGGCTTGAGGCGCGACCGTCCGCCCGGGGTCGACGGGGTGGTGACCGTCCGCTCGGGCGCGCCCCGGGTCGGTGGTGGTCGTCCTTCGGCAGCCGGCGGGGGTGGTGAATCCCGCGCACGCGGAATATCCCGTGCGGGAATCGCGCGGGCGGTGCGGGGAGTTCCGGGGGCGGCATTTCCGCGCGAAGGGTTGACATGGGGTTCGGGGTGCTGGACGCTCTTAACCGCCACCGCCCAGGACATTCGAGAGGGTGATCCCCCACCGTAAATTGTTAGCGCTAACAATACTCGCCGGAGCCGCCGCGCAGCCAGGGCCCGGCCGCTGGAGGCCGCAGGAGGCGCGGGCCCGCCTGCGGAGCACGGGCGGCGGTGGCGGAAACTTTCACGCGGACCCCGCCGCCGAATAGCGGCGGGAAACGGACGACGGGTCGACCGGCCCCAATGCCGACAGGGCCGCGGCCGGTCCGGAATTCGGCGTCCGGGTGCATTCCTGAACCTTTCCGCCGCGCCGCTCGGTGAATTCGGGTGCGGCGGACCGCCCCGCCCCGCCGCGCACCGGGAAATCCCCGGAGGAATCCCGTCCGGCGGGCGTCGAATTCGCCCACCGGCACGCGTCCGCCGTGCCCGCGGGGCGACGGCCCCCACCATGCTCCCGGCGCGCGCACCCGCGGGTCGTGCGCGTCCCACCACTCACGCCAGGAGGCGACCCCGTGCTCCACCCCCACCGACACGCCTCAGGGCGACCGGCGCGATCCCGCCTGCGCAGGGCGCTCGCGCACCTGCTCCCGGCCCTGCTCCTGGCGCTGGTGATCCCGCTGCTCTCCCCGGGCGGGGCCACCCAGGCCGCCGCGCTGGGCAACGGCCTGGCCACCACCCCGCAGATGGGGTTCAACGACTGGAACGCCTACGGCTGCAACGTCTCCGAGTCGCTGATCAAGACCACGGCGCTGGCCATGCACAACAACGGCATGCAGAGCGCCGGGTACACGTACGTCAACATCGACGACTGCTGGATGACCCACTCCAGGGGCGCCGACGGACGCCTCGTCCCCGACCCGGCCAAGTTCCCGGACGGGATCAAGGGCACCGCCGACTACGTCCACTCGCTGGGCCTGAAACTCGGCATCTACGAGGACGCCGGACTGCAGACCTGCGCGGGCTTCCCCGGCAGCCTCGGGCACGAGACCACCGACGCCCAGTCCTTCGCCGCCTGGGGCGTGGACTACCTGAAGTACGACAACTGCTACGCCGGGCCGGGCTGCGCGCTGAACTCCTGTCCCAACGGCACCAAGGCGCCCGCCCAGACCCGCTACGCCACGATGCGCGACGCGCTGGCCGCGACCGGACGGCCCATCCTGTTCAGCCTCTGCAACTGGGGCGAGGACAACGTGTGGACCTGGGGCGCGGGCACCGGCAACAGCTGGCGCACCACCGGTGACATCAACGCGAGCTACTCCAGCATGCTGTCGATCTTCCACAGCAACGTGAAGCTGGCCCCCTACGCCGGTCCGGGCCACTGGAACGACCCGGACATGCTGGAGGTCGGCAACGGCTCCCTCACCGACACCGAGAGCCGCACCGAGTTCAGCCTCTGGTCCGAGATGGCCGCGCCGCTGATCGCCGGCACCAACATCGCCTCGGCCAGTGCGAACACCCTCGCCACGCTCACCAACACCCGGGTGATCGCCGTGGACCAGGACCCGCTGGGCAAGCAGGGAACCATGGTCTCCTCCACCAACGGCCTCGACGTGCTGGCCAAGCCGCTGGCCAACGGCGACGTCTCGGTGGTCCTGTTCAACGAGACCGGCTCGACCGCGACCATCACCACCTCCGCCGCCGCGATCGGGAAGACCGGGGCGGCCAGCTACGGCCTCACCGACCTGTGGACCGGCGCGACCTCGACCACCACGGGCACCATCAGCGCCACCGTCCCGGCCCACGGCACCACCATGTTCCGGGTCAGCGGCGGCACCGGCGGCGGCACCGCCACCAGCGGACCGGTGCGCGCCGTGGGCGCGGGCAAGTGCCTGGACGTGCCGAACTCGACCACCACCGCGGGCACCCAGGTGCAGATCTGGGACTGCAACAACCAGGCCAACCAGCAGTGGACGCACACCGCCTCCAACCAGCTGACCGTCTCCTCGGGCGGCACGCAGATGTGCCTCGACGCGTACGACAACCAGACCGCGCCCGGCACCAAGGCGATCATCTGGACCTGCAACAACCAGGTGAACCAGCAGTGGCGGGTGAACACCGACGGGACCGTCACCAGCGTCCAGTCCGGACTCTGCCTCGACGTCACCGGCCGGTCCACCGCCAACGGCGCGCTGGTCGACCTGTGGACCTGCAACGGCCAGAGCAACCAGCAATGGGCCCTGTGAGGTCCCCGCGGCGGCCCGGCGCGCGTCCCGGGCCCGCCGCCGTCCACCGCGCCCCGTGCCCCGCACCTCACGCCCCACGTCCCACACCCGCCCGACGAGCCGCAGGGAGCCCCCATGCGTGACAGCCGCCGTCCGGACCACCCGACGCCCGCACCCCCGCCCCGGACCCGACTCCGCGCGCTGGTCCGCGTGTTCGCCACGATCCTGCTGGTCGTCGGCACCGTGACCGGCACCGGAGGACTCGCCGGCACCGCGCAGGCCGCCACCACCGGCCCCTGCGACCTCTACGCGGCGGGCGGCACGCCCTGCGTCGCCGCGCACTCCACCACCCGCGCGCTGTACGCGGCGTACGGCGGAGCGCTCTACCAGGTCCGCCGGGCCTCGGACGGCAGGACGCAGAACATCGCCCCCGTCGCCGCCGGGGGCGTCGCCAACGCGGCCACCCAGGACGCCTTCTGCGCCGGCACCTCCTGCGTGGTCACGATCGTCTTCGACCAGTCCGGCCACGGGAACGACCTCGCCTACCAGGGCCCCGGCGGCGCCGGGGGCAGCGACACCCCGGCCAGCGCCACCAGCGAGGCCCTCGCCCTCGGCGGGTCCAAGGCGTACTCGCTCTACATCAACCCCGGCAACAGCTACTGGCACGACGGCTCCTCCTCCGGGATGCCGCTGGGCAGCGCCCCCCAGGGCGCGTACATGGTGACCAGCGGGACGCACGTCAACGGCGGCTGCTGCTTCGACTACGGGAACAGCGAGACGGACCGCAGGGCGGACGGCGCCGGGGCCATGAACGCCATCTACTTCGGGACGAGTTGCTGGTTCGGCGGCTGCTCCGGGACCGGCCCGTGGGTGCAGGCCGACCTCGAGTACGGCCTGTACTCCGGCGGCAGCCAGTCCTGGAACCAGAACCAGCGGGCCTTCACCAGCCGCTACGTCACCGCGATGCTGAAGAACAACGGCACCACCCGCTTCGCGCTGAAGGGAGGCAACGCCCAGTCCGGCGGGCTCACCACGCTCTGGAACGGCGCGCTCCCGCCCGGCTACAGCCCGATGAAGCAGCAGGGCGCCATCATCCTGGGCAGCGGCGGCGACTGCTGCAACGGCAACACCAACCAGAGCCTGGGAACCTTCTACGAGGGCGCCGTCGTCAGCGGCTACCCGTCCGACGCCACCGACGACGCCGTCCAGGCCAACATCGCCGCGGCCGGCTACAGCACCGGCACCGGCACCGGCAGCACGACCGGGCCGCTGCGCGCCGTCGGCGCCGGGAAGTGCCTGGACGTCCCGGGCTCCAGCACCACCGGCGGCACCCAGACCCAGATCTACTCCTGCTCCGGCGGGGCCAACCAGACCTGGACCGCCACGGCCTCCGGCCAGCTGACGGTCTACTCCGGCAGCAGCCAACTGTGCCTCGACGCCAACGACAAGGGCACCGCCAACGGCACCAAGGCGATCGTCTGGCCCTGCAACGGGCAGCCCAACCAGCAGTGGGTCCGCAACGCCAACGGCACCGTCACCGGCGTCCAGTCGGGGCTCTGCCTGGACGTCAGCGGAGCCTCGACGGCCAACGGCGCCCCGGTCCAGCTGTGGACCTGCAACGGGCAGAGCAACCAGCAGTGGAAACTCGGCTGACCCCCTGACGGCCGACCGGCCCTCGCCCGGGACACCACCCCGGGCGGGGGCCCGCCGGTAAACGGACTGTCGAACCGTTGCACGCCCGCCTGACGCGACGGCGCCGGGGGCGCCCGGATCGGGTGCCCCCGGCGGTCGGGTGGTGGGGGGTCAGTCCATGGGGTCGGCGGTGACGGTGGTGGGGTTGGTGAGGTCGGCGGCGAGGGGGAGGTTGCGGGAGCTGTCGCCGACCAGGATGCGGTAGGTGCCCGCGGTGGCGGTCCAGTGGGAGGTGGTGGTGTCCCAGTGGGCGAGGGCGTGGGCGGAGACGGTGAAGGTGGCGGTGGCGGAGGCGCCGGGGTCGAGGGTGATCCGCTGGAAGCCCTTGAGCTGGTGCGGGGGTTCGCCGGTGGCGGCGGGGGCGCCGACGTAGAGCTGGGCGACCTCGGTGCCGGGGCGGGTGCCGGTGTTGGTCACGGTGGCGGTGACGGTGGCCTTCCCGTTGGTGAGCGGGCCGACCTGCAGGTTGGAGAAGGCGAAGGTGGTGTAGGACAGGCCGTGGCCGAAGGGGAACAGCGGGGTGAGGTTGTTGCTGTCGTACCAGCGGTAGCCGATCTTCAGGCCCTCGGAGTACTGGACGGTGCCGCCGGTGCCGGGCCACTGGGCGGGGGTGTTCGCCGGGACCTGCGCGAGCGAGGCGGGGAAGGTGATCGGCAGGTGCCCGGAGGGGTTGACGTCGCCGAACAGCAGCGCGGCGATCGCCTCGCCGAACTCCTGGCCCTGGTAGAAGCCCTCGAAGACGCCCGAGACCTGGTTCAGCCAGGGCATCATGACCGCCGAGTTGTTGCTGAGCACCACGACGGTGTGCGGGTTGGCCGCGGCCACCGCCGAGATCAGCGCGTCCTGGTTGCCGGGCAGGTTCAGGGTGGTGGTGTCGGCGGTCTCGTGGCCGTAGTCGTCGGCGGCGAAGACGACCGCCACGTCCGAGGCCCGGGCGAGCGCGACCGCCGAGGCCTGGTTGGTGCCGTCGTCGTAGGCCACGGTGGTGCCGGTGCCCGCGGTGCGCTGCTGGAGGCCGTACAGCGGGGTGTAGGTGCCGGAGCTGGTGGCGTTGCCGCTGCCGCCGCCGGAGGTGAGGGTGCCGGGACCGGCCTGGGTGCCGATCACGGCGATCGAGCGGCCCGCGTGCGCGTCCAGCGGCAGCAGGCCGTCGTTCTTGAGCAGCACGGTGCCCTCCTCGGCGCCGCGCAGGGCGACCGCGCGGTGGGCCGGGGTGGCGACGATCGCGGTCTTGGAGCCGCTGGGCGCCTTGTCGAACAGGCCGAAGCGGAACATCTGGGTCAGCACCCGGGAGACCATGGTGTCGAAGGTCGCCTGGCTGACCTGGCCGTTGGCGACGGCCTGCAGCAGCGGTGCGGAGAAGAACCCGTCGAACGGCATCTCCACGGTCTCGCCCGCGTTGGCCGACGGCACGGTGGAGTGGATGCCGCCCCAGTCCGAGGTGATGAACCCCTGGAACCCGGCCTGCTGGTACATCGCGACGTTCTCCAGCGCCGGGTTCTGGCAGGAGTACTCGCCGTTGACCATGCTGTAGCCGCACATCAGCGCCGCCGCGCCGCCCTTCTCGATCGCGGTCTGGAACGCGGGCAGGTAGATCTCCTGCAGGGTCCGGGCGTCGACGATCTCGTTGCCGGGCGCGGAGGGCTGCTCGACGTTGTACGCGGCCACGTGCTTGACCTCGGCCATCACGCCCTGGCTCTGCAGGCCCTGGACGTCCGCGCTGGCGATCTGCCCGCTCAGGTACGGGTCCTCGCCGAAGGTCTCGTAGGCCCGCCCCCAGCGCGGGTCGCGCACCATGTTGACGGTCGGGCCGAGCGAGACGTGCACGCCCTTGCCCGCGAACTCCTGGCCGACCGCGACGCCGAACTCGTGCACGTAGTCGGGGTCGAAGGTGGCCGCCGACACCTCCCCGTCGGGGAACTGGGTGACGCCGCCGAGGCCGTCGCCGACCCCGCTCGGCCCGTCCTCGAAGTTGACGTCCGGGATGCACAGGTCGGGCTGCCCGGCGATCTGCCCGATGTAGACGTCGGAGCCGTCGCCGTACAGCAGCCGGTCCTTCTGCTGCTGCGTCATCGCGCCCATCAGCTGGGCGACCCGGGTCGCCACCGGTACGGTCGGCTGGTTCAGCCACGGGCAGGTGCCCGGCGCGGGCTTCGGCGCGGGCGGCGGGATGGTGACGGTCCTGTCGCCGACGGTGCGCACGGCCAGCTCCCAGAGCGAGACGCCGTACGCGGTGGCCCGGGCGGTGGTGTACAGCCGCAGGTAGCGGCCGGTGCCGGTGACGTTCAGGGTCTGGGTGCCGCCGGTGCCGGTGGTGGTGGAGTAGACGGACGTCCAGGTGGCGTTGTCGTTGGACAGCTCGATCCGGAACCCGGTGGCGTACGCGTTCTCCCACTGCAGCACCACCTGGCACACCGGCAGGCTCCCGCCGAAGTCGACCACGATCCACTGCGGGTCGCCGACCGCGGAGGACCAGCGGGTCAGGGTGCTGCCGTCGGTGGCGTAGAAGGCGTCGTACGCCGGGTTGCCGTCCTGGGCGGAGGAGCCGGTGGCCGGGTGCCCGAGCGCCGCGTTGACGGTGCCGCAACTGCCGTTGCCGCCGGTGGGCGTGGGGGACGGGGTGGGCGTCGGGGTGCTGCCGCCCCCGCCGGTGAAGACCTGGAACTCCCAGAGCGAGTAGCCGTACTGGGTGGCCCGGGCGGTGCCGTACACCCGCACGTAGCGGCCGGTGCCGGTGACGGCCAGCGCCTGGGTGCCGCCCGGGCCGGTGGTGGTGGAGTAGAGGGTCGTCCAGGTGGCGCCGTCCGCGGAGACCTGGACCTGGAAGGCCGTGGCGTACGCGGCCTCCCAGGCGAGCGAGACCCGGCACACCGGCAGCACCGCGCCCAGGTCGACCTGCAGCCACTGCGGGTCGGCGGCGGCGGAGGACCAGCGGGTGCCGCCGTCGCCGTCGACCGCGGCGGCGGCCGGGAAGGCGGCGCTCTGCTCGGAGGAGGCGGTCACCGGCCGGTCCAGCGCGGCGTTCTGGCTGCCGCAGGTGCTGCCGCCCCCGCCGCCCGTTCCGGCGGTGCCGTAGACCTGGAACTCCCAGAGCGAGTAGCCGTACTGGGTGGTGCGGGCGGTGCCGTACATCCGGACGTAGCGGCCGGTGCCGGTGACGTTCAGGGTCTCGGTGCCGCCGGTGCCGGTGGTGGTGGCGTAGAGGGTCGTCCAGGTGGCGCCGTCGTTCGAGGTCTGGATCTGGTACGCCTTCGCGGCCGCGGTCTCCCAGCGCAGCACGACCTGACTGAGCGTCGCGCCCGCGCCCAGGTCGACCTGCAGCCACTGCGGGTCGGCGGCGGCGGAGGACCAGCGGGTGCCGCCGTCGCCGTCGACGGCGGCGGACGCGGGCGTGGCGGTGTTCTCGGTGGAGGAGGCGGTGGCCGGGCGGCCCTGCGACAGCAGCGCCGGGGCGGCCTGCGCGGCGGGCGTGCCCGCGACCAGCAGGGAGGTGAGCAGGGCCAGGACGGCGAGCGCCGCCGTCCACAGCGTCTTCAGCGTCTTCGGTGTCTTCGGTGTCTTCGTGGTGCGCCGGGGGAGCGGGGCTGATCCCGGCGGGCGGGCCGAGCGTGCGTTCACGGTTCTCCTCGCGGACGGACGGGTGGGGGACGCGCCGGGCCTCAGAAGCCGACGGCGACTTCGAGCCACTGCGGGTTCGCGTGCGAGACGTACGAGGACTGGCCCGCGTAGTCGTCGTACGGGAAGCCGTACGCCAGGCCGTCGATCGCGCGGTCGTGCCAGAACTTCGCGTAGTAGTTGGCCGGGCCCGCCGCGTAGTACTTCGTCGGGTCGGACCACTGGGACTGCGGCAGCGTCGCCACGTGCCGGTTCAGCGCCGAGCACATGCCCGGGTCGGCGGCCATGGTGCCCGCGCAGCCGAAGATGTTCGAGGTGCTCTCGTTGACGCCGACCGAACTCGCGTACGCCGTGAAGTAGTTGGCGTTCACGCCGCCGGTGCGGAAGCTCGGGTCGCTGCCCGGCGCGATGATCCGGTACGGGGCCTCGGTCTGCGCCAGCACCTTGAACTCCGGCGGGACGGCGTTCGCGAAGTCCTGGAACAGCTGGGTGCGGCTCTCGTCGAACACCGACCGCGCGTCACCGACCTGCACGTCGTAGCCGTCGGCCGCGTGCAGCCGCATCGCCAGCGGCAGGGCCCAGGCGTCGACCCGGGTGGTGTTGCCGTTGAACACGTCCGGTCCGACGGTGAACTCGATGAAGTCGGCGTACCTGCTGGTCGGCGAGCCGAGGTAGAAGTACATCCGTCCGGCGGAGTTGGCGGGCATGTCGAGGTACGGCTGCTCGGCGATCGAGTGCACCTGGCCGTTGAAGCTCCAGTACACCTGGCTGTCCGGGTAGGCGCCGTTGGTGCGGTTCAGCACCTTCACCGTCAGCACGTTCTTCGCGGCCGGGATGCTGCCGGTGTCGCCCCAGAACGGGTCGGCGGGCGGCGTGCTGCTCGGACTCGGGCTGGGAGTGGGGGAGTTGCTGCCGCTCGTGGTGGTGGAGACCTGGAGCTCCCAGAGCGAGTAGCCGTACGCGGTGGTGCGGGCGGTGCCGTACACCCGCAGGTAGCGGCCGGTGCCGGTGACGTTGAGGGTCTCGGTGCCGCCGGTGCCGGTGGTGGTGGAGTAGGCGGTCGTCCAGGTGGCGCCGTCGGTGGAGAGCTGGATCTGGTACGCCTTCGCGGCCGCGGTCTCCCACTGGAGCTGGACCCGGCAGACGCTCTGGACCGAGCCCAGGTCGACCTGCAGCCACTGCGGGTCGCCGAACACGCTGGACCAGCGGGTGCCGGGGTTGCCGTCGACGGCGGCCGAGGCGGGGGTGGCGGCGCTCTCGGTGGAGGAGGCGGTGGCCGGGCGGCCCTGCGCGGCGTTCGACGCCCCGCAGGTGCTCGGCGGCGTGCCGGTGCCGTAGACCTGGAACTCCCAGAGCGAGTAGCCGTACTGGGTGGTGCGGGCGGTGCCGTACATCCGGACGTAGCGGCCGGTGCCGGTGACGTTGAGGGTCTCGGTGCCGCCGGTGCCGGTGGTGGTGGAGTAGGCGGTCGTCCAGGTGGCGCCGTCGGTGGAGAGCTGGATCTGGTACGCCTTCGCGGCCGCGGTCTCCCACTGCAGGACGACCTGGCTGACGGCCTGGCTGGAGCCGAGGTCGACCTGCAGCCACTGCGGGTCGGCGGCGGCGCTGGACCAGCGGGTGCCGGTATTGCCGTCGACGGCGGCCGAGGCGGGGGTGGCGGCGTTCTCGGTGGAGGAGGCGGTGGCCGGGCGGCCCTGCGACAGCAGGGTGGCCGCGGCCCGGGCGGGCGGCGCCGGGGCGAGGGCGAGCACCAGGCCCGCCAGCAGGGCGGTGACGGTGAGGAGGGCGCACAGGGGCGCGCTCCAGCGGGCGGGAGGCCGGGGCGTTCGGGGTGTCCGGTACGTGTGGGAGGTCCGGGACGTCCGGTGGGTTCGGGACGGTCGGGGCGTTCGGGGCAGGCGTGACGCGAGCATCTGTCGGCTCCTCGGGTGCGCGTGCAGGTGGGGGTGGGGGTGGGGTGTGCGGTCGCGCAGCGAGAGAGAGGGTGAGCGCTGAGAGCGCTCTCTCGCCCCAGCAGTGTGATGACCTGGAAGAATTCATGTCAAGCGGGAGAGCGCTCTCCCATTTTTGCGTCCTGCGGAGGCCGGAGGAGCGGGTCGCGGAGCCGCTGCCGAGCCGCTGCCGAGCCGCTGCCGAGCCGCCGTGGAGCGGTCGTGGGGCCGCCTCGGGGCCGCCGCAGCGGACAGGGGTCGGGGGGAATCCTGTCGTCGAGGCCTGGTGGTGGCCTAGGCTCGGACTCATGTCGAACCCTGACGGGCTGCTCGTCGACATCGCCGCGATGGTGGAGTCCGAGCACAGCAACCAGATGTCCGTGACAGTGGTGGTTCCCGGTGCGGTGATCACCGGCAGGCTGGCCCCGGTCGCCCTGTGGTGGGAGCGGGTCGCAGACGTCCTGCAGACCTCCGACCACCTGAAACCCTTCGCCGCCCTGTTCGCCCCGCCCCCGCCCGAAGCCACCCCCCATCCCCCCACCCACCTCCACCTCCACCGGGCCCGCATCCTGCAGGGCGACTTCGGTCTGCCGCACACCGGCGGCATGTACCGGATCGCCATCGAGGACATCAGCGCCTGGTCGGTCGGCGACCTCAGCTACTCCGACGGCTGACGGCCCGCCGAGGACCCGCCGCCACCGGAGCGCCCGCCGGACCGCAAGGTCCGGCGGGCGCTCCGCCGTCTCCCGGAGGCCGTACCGGTGGACCCGCGCATCCGACCGCCGCGAGCCGCCCGCCTCACTTCGGCGCCCTGCGACCGCTGGGCCGGCAGCTCGTGTCCTCGCTGAACGCCGAGGTCACCCTCGCGGACCTGGCCGAGGACCTCGCCGGGACCGGCTGCCCGCAGCCGCCCTCGGCCGCCGGAGGGAACCGGAACGGCCAGGGGCGACAACGGGCCGATCCCGGTTCCGGCCCGGTGACTCCGCCTCGCCCCGGCCCGTCCCGTCCCGCCTTGGACCGGCCCGTCCCGCCGTGGACCCGCCCGTCCCGTCCTGCTTCGAGGCCCACGCCGACCCACCTCGGTGAACAACGGGTGGTTGTGGGGTGATGGCGGATCGGCTGTTTGACCTGTCACGATCCGCTCCGCTTACCTCTCTCCGGTCAACGTCGGTTTGTTCGGGTGGGACGTCGAGGGGAGTGCGCCGAGCATGGTGAGCAGGAGGCGGCTGGGGCGGCAGTTCGGCTGGCTGTGGGCGGCGTACGCGGTGAGCGCGTACGGGTCCGGGCTGGGGTTCGGGGCGTTGCCGCTGATCGCCGTGCTGGTGCTGCACGCGAGCCCCGCCGAGGTGTCCGCGCTGTCCGCGGTGGGGCCGGCGGTGGGGGCGCTGATCGCGGTGCCGCTGGCGCCGTGGGTGGAGTTCCGGCGCAAGCGCCCGGTCATGATCGCGATGGACCTGGTCCGGTGCGCGGCCATGGCGACGGTCCCGCTGGCCTACGCCTTCGGCCGGCTCGGCTTCGTCCACCTGCTCGTGGTCTCGGCCGTGGTCGCCGCAGCCAAGATCGCCTTCGGGGCGGCCAGTGGCTCCTACCTCAAGGCCCTGGTCCGGCCGGAGGACCTGCTGGTGGCCAACTCCCGTTTCGAGTCCACGAACTGGAGCTCCATCGCGGTCGGGCCGCCGCTGGGCGGGGCGGCGATCGGCCTGTTCGGGCCGGTGGTGACCGTGCTCGCGGACGCGGTCAGCTACCTGCTCTCCGCGCTGGGCGTCACCGCGATCCGCGGCCGGGAGGAGGCGCCGCGCACGGGCGAGCGGAACCCGGGCCGGGCGGGCGGGCTGCTCGACGGCTGGCGGCACATCGCGGGCGACCCCGAGCTGCGGGCGCTCCACCTCAACAACATGCTCGTCTCCGGCCTGATCATGGCCACCGAACCGCTGCTCGCCGTCCTGCTGCTGCGCCAACTCCACTTCCCGCCCTGGCAGTACGCCCTCGCCTTCGCCGCTCCCTGCCTCGGCGGACTGCTCGGCTCCCGGCTGGCCCCCCGCGTCGTGGCCCGCCACGGCCGCCACCGGGTCCTGCGGACCGTCGGCGCCCTGCGGGCCGTCTGGCTGATCGGCCTGGTCCTCGTCCGCCCCGGCGCCGTCGGCCTGGTCACCGTGATGGCCGTCGAGCTGGCGATCATCGTCAACATGAGCCTGTACACCCCCGTCCTGGCCACCTACCGGCTCGAACGCACCCCCGCCCACCTGGTCGCCCGCACCCTGACCGCCTGGTCGATCGGCCAGCAGGCGGCCATCGCCCTCTGCACCGCGCTCGGCGGCCTGCTCGCCGACCTCACCGGCCCGCGCACCGCCCTCGCCGCCGCGGGCCTGCTCATCCTCGCCACCCCGCTCCTGCTGCCCCGCCCCGGCCGGACACCGCAGCCCGAGCCGGAACCGGCCCCCAGCCGTACGTGAGACACCGCCACCGCCGCGTCCGGACCCGCCGGTGCGCGTCCGCGTCGACGGGCACACCAACCAGCCAGGAGAACACCCGCGTGAGCACTGCCCCCGCACTCGACCCCGCCCGCACCGCCCTCCTCGTCGTGGACTGCCAGCCCGCGGTCCTCGCCGTCGTGCCCGGGGGCGAGGACCGGAACGCCCTGCTCGGCCGGCTGGAAGGGGCCGTCGCCGACGTCCGCGCGCACGGCGGCACCGTCGCCTACGTCCGCACCGGCTTCACCGACGCCGACTGGGACGCGATCCCGGACTCCAACAAGTCCTTCGCCCCGCTGGCCCGGCACCGCGCCATGCACCACCGGGACCCGGCCGCTGCCGTCCACGAGCGGCTGGCTCCCCGGGACGGGGACATCGTGGTGCGCAAGGTCCGCCACGGCGGCCTGTCCACCACCGACCTCGACCGGCAGCTGCGCGAGCGCGGCATCACCACCCTGGTCGTCTCCGGCGTCAGCACCAGCGGCGCCGTCCTGTCCACCGTCATCGACGCGGCCGACCGCGACTACCGGCTCTACGTCCTGTCCGACGGCGTGGCCGACCCGGACGCCGCGGTCCAGGACGTCCTGCTCCACCACGTCCTCCCCGCGCGGGCCCACCTGATCGACAGCGCCGAACTGCCCGCCCTGCTGCGGGCCGACTGACCCGGACACCGTCCGCGCCCCCGGTGTCGACCCCGACGTTCCTCCAGTCCGTCTCCTGATGGGACGTCAACTCGGCCCGGGTGGAGCAGGATCGGAGGGAGCAGGCGATTGACGCGCCGTCCGCGCCGAACTAGGGTATTGCTTCATTGTGAATGACGTACATAAATCCCGAGAGCTCGCCAGCGGCCCGGACGGCTCCCTCTACGACCCCGGGGTCCGCTCCTCCCTGCAGGCCCTCGCCGAGGGCGACGCCACCCTGGCCCTGGAGGCCGCCGCCGCCGTCCGCTCGGCCGCCCAGGCCGTCGACCGGTTGCGCGCGCACGGCGCGGGCGGACGCGGCCTCAGCGCGGGGGCGCTCGACCTCCTCGCCCGGCTGGGCACCGCCCCCGAGGAAGGGCTCAGCATCGGCGAACTGGCCCGCGCCGCGGGCGTCAGCTCCCGCAACGTCACCGGCCTGGTCGACACGCTGGAACGCGAACACCTGGCCCGGCGCGTCCCCGACCGGCAGGACCGCCGCTCCGTCCGGGCCCGCATCACCCCGGCCGGGCGGGAGTGGCTCGCCGCCTTCCGCGAGCCCGCGCAGCGCGCCATGGCCGCCCTCTTCCGGGGCTTCGACGAGACGGAACTCGCCCGGCTCCGGCACCTGTGCCTGCGCCTGGTCGACAACCAGCAGCGGATCGAACAGCACCTGGCCGGAGCCCGGCAGCAGGGCGAGACCCCGCACCCGACCACCTGAACCGCAACCACCAGGAGCGTGCACCCCGCATGACCGCCGACCCGCTCGCCCGCACCGCCGACCCGACCGTCCGCGCCACCGTCCGGGCCTACTACGACGCCCGGTTCGGCGGCGACGTCGCCGCGGCCGCCGCCCTGATCGGCGAGGAGTTCGCCTTCCGCAGCCCGTTCGTCACCTCCTGCAGTCCGGAGGGCCACCTCGACGGCCTCGACGGGCTGCTGGGCATCACCGACCGGGTCGAGCTGATCAGCGAGCTCTACGGCGCGGACGAGGCCACCCTGCTCTACGACCTGCACACCGTCCCGGCCGTCGGCATCACCCAGCGCACCGCCGAGCACTTCCGGCTCCGCGACGGCCGGATCACCGCGATCACGCTCCTCTTCGACTCCGCCCCCTGGCAGGTACTGATGGCCGCCGCCGGACCGGCCGCCGCACCCGCCGAGGGCTGAGGGGCCGGGTGTTGAACGGGCCCATGGGCGAGAACGGGCGCAGCGGGCAGGACGCGCACGGCGCGCGGGACGCGCACGGTGCGCAGCGCGAGCAGCACGGGCGGGCGGCGAGCCGGACGGCGGTGCTGGTCTGCCAGGGGCGGGCGGCCGCGGACGGGCGGGCCGCGGTGGGGCGCTTCGCCGACCCGGTGGCGGTGCGGCTGCTGCGGGACGGGGAACGGGCGGTGGTGGAGCAGGTCCGCGCGGGCACCCCGCCGCAGGGCTGGCGGGAGCGCACCGGCTACGAGAGCGTCCGGGCCTGCGCCGAGGTCGCCGTCCCCCGGACGGTCGCCATCGACGAGGCGCTGCGCAGCCGGGCGGGCAGCCAACTCGTCGTCCTCGGCGCCGGGTTGGACACCCGCGCCTGGCGGCTCGCCGACCTCGCGCGGACCGACGTCTGGGAGGTCGACCACCCCGCCTCTCAGCGGGACAAGCGCGCCCGCCTGGCCGCCGCCGGAGCCGAACCCGTCGCCCGTTCCGTCCACTTCACCGCCGTCGACCTCGCCGTCGACGACCTCGCCACCGCCCTGGCCGCCGCCGGGCACGACCCCGTCGCCCCCACCACCTGGCTGTGGGAGGGCGTCGTCCCCTACCTCACCCGCGCGCAGGTGCGCGCCACCCTCGCCGCGCTCGCCGGGCGCACCGCCCCCGGCAGCGCACTCGTCCTCAACTACCAGTCCCCGTCCGCGAAAGCGGCCGCCGGACGCCTGCTCACCCGCCTGCTCGGCGACTCCGTCACCGCGGGCGAACCCTGGCGCTCGCTCTGGACGCCGCAGCGGATGGCCGCCCTGCTCGCCGAGCACGGCTTCCGGGTCACCGCCGACGACGACCTGCTCACCCTCGCCCGCGCCCTCGACACCCCCGCCCGCGGCCGCACCTCCCTGCGCAACGGCCGGGTCGCCGTCGCCGGGTCCTGAACCCGCCCCGCCCGCCCGGGGCTGTGACGCCCCGTCCGCCCGGGGTGTCAGACGTGGACGCCGGGCTCCTCCGGGAGCGGCTGGGCCCTGGCCGTGACGGCCGGGCCGCGGCGGCGGGTGAGGCGGGTGGCCAGCGGCTCGGTCCACCGGGCGGCCAGCGGTCCGGTGACGACCAGCAGCAGCACGTACGCGGTGGCGAGCGGACCCAGTGACGGTTCGACGCCCGCGGCGACGGCGAGCCCGGCGATCACGATCGAGAACTCGCCGCGGGCGACCAGCGCGCCGCCCGCCCGCCAGCGGCCCTTGGCGGCGATGCCCGCCCGGCGGGCGGCCCAGTAGCCGGTGGCGACCTTGGTGAGGGCGGTGGCCACGGCCAGCGCCAGGGCGGGCAGCAGCACCGGCGGGATGCTGGCCGGATGGGTGTTCAGGCCGAAGAAGACGAAGAAGACCGCCGCGAACAGGTCGCGCAGCGGGCTGAGCAGGGTGTGCGCCCCCTCCGCGGCCTCGCCGGACAGCGCGATGCCGACCAGGAACGCGCCCACGGCCGCCGACACCTGGAGCTGCTGCGCGATCCCCGCGACCAGCAGGGTCAGGCCCAGCACCACCAGCAGCAGCTTCTCCGGGTCGTCGTGGGAGACGAAGCGCGAGATCAGCCGCCCGTACCGCAGCGCGACGAACAGCACCGCGCCCGCGGTCGCCAGCGCGACGGCCAGGGTCAGGCCGCCCACCAGCAGTCCGGCCCCCGCCAGCAGGGCGGTCAGGATCGGCAGGTAGACCGCCATCGCCAGGTCCTCCAGCACCAGGATGCTCAGGATCACCGGCGTCTCCCGGTTGCCGAGCCGCCCCAGGTCGCCGAGCACCTTCGCGATCACCCCGGACGAGGAGATCCAGGTGACCCCCGCCAGCACCACCGCCGCCACCGGCCCCCAGCCCAGCAGCAGGGCCGCCGCCGCTCCGGGCAGCGCGTTGAGGGCGAAGTCGACGATCCCGGCCGGGTACTGGCTCTTCAGGTTGGTCACCAGGTCGGCCGCGGTGTACTCCAGGCCGAGCATCAGCAGCAGCAGGACCACGCCGATCTCGGCGCCGGTGGCGACGAACTCCTCGCTGGCGCTGAGCGGCAGCAGCCCGCCGTGGCCGAACGCGAGCCCGCCGAGCAGGTAGAGCGGGACGGGCGAGAGGCCGTACCGGGAGCCGACGCGGCCCAGCAGCCCCAGGGCGAGGATGATCGCGCCGAGTTCGATGAAGACGGTGGCGGTGTGCAAGCGTTCACTCCCTTCCGAGGATCGCGGCGGCGGCGTCCACGCCCTCGCGGGTGCCGATCAGGATGAGGGTGTCCCCGCCGGCCAGCCGGAAGTCCGGGGCGGGGGAGGGGACGGCGCCGGTGCGGCGGAGGACGGCGACGACGGAGACGCCGGTCTCGGTGCGCATCCGGGTGTCGCCGAGGGGGCGGCCGTTCCAGTGCGAGCCGCCGGAGAGCTCGACGCGTTCGGCGACCAGGCCGAGGCCGGAGGTGTGCAGCACGTTGGGGCTGTGGTGGGAGGGCGCCAGGGCGTCGACCAGGGCGGCGGACTCACCCTCCGTCAGGTGCAGCGAGTGGGCGCAGGCGTCCGGGTCCTCGCGGCGGTAGGTGTTGAGGGTGCGGGTGCCGTCCCGGTGGGCGATCACCGAGACGTGCCGGCGTTCCCGGGTGGTCAGGTCGTACTGCACGCCGATGCCGGGCAGCGGGGTCGATTGCATGCGTGGTACGGGCACGGGAGGGATCCCTTCGGGCGCGGTCCGGGGCCGTCTGGTTGGCTCGTACCACCTTTTCAGAGGTGGGCCCGCGTCCGTAAGGGGTCAAGACAAGGTAAAGGCTTGGTCAAGGAGTGGCGTTCCTCACGCCCACCGCTGCGGCCGGACGGAAAGGCACCGGCCGCAGACCCCTCCGGGGGTAGGGGGTCTGCGGCCGGCGATCAGGGGGCGGGTCTCCGCCGGGGGGGTCAGTCCAGGTCGTCGCCGAAGTCGGGGCGGACGCCCCGGGCGAACTGGATCTCGTCGTTGGAGGTGCCCGCGGCGACCATCGGCCAGACCATCGCGTCCTGGTGGACGATGAAGTCGATGACGACGGGACGGTCGTTGATCTCCATGGCCTGCTTGATCACGTCGTCCAGGTCCTCGGGGCGCTCGCAGCGCAGGCCGACCGCGCCCATCGCCTCGGAGAGCAGCACGAAGTCGGGGATCCGGGTGCCCCGCCAGGCGGTCGGCTCGATGCCGTCGCCCGCGGCGGAGCCGCTGTCGTCCGCCGTGGGGCCGGAGTGCAGGACGGTGTTGGAGTAGCGCTGGTTGTAGAACAGGGTCTGCCACTGGCGGACCATGCCGAGGGAGCCGTTGTTGATGACGG